>JALVAL010000390.1 GCA_027011205.1 Gammaproteobacteria bacterium | reverse complement strand
TAGGATCTTCTAATTTTAAAATGTCAATCTTTTTTTGAAATAATTTATAAGGAGTGCGAAAACTTTATTTTTGTTTTTATCCAGACGCTTGTAAAATAAGGCTTTGGTGGGTTAGCGATTTTTGCTGTATCTCTTATCCAGCTCTGGAAATATGTTATTTTTCCAGTTAAAATAATACCTGTTTACTTCTCAGGACGATGAGTAAACCCAGCAGTTCTAAACAAACAACACGGCACCGATAAGGATATCAATTATGCCCACCCGTCAGACATATACTCCCGGCAATACCCAGCGCCTGACACTGGACATCAGCCATTGTCTGGAAGAGACCCGGATATTTGAACTTAAGGGCCAGCAAACCCTGTCCGCCCCTTTTGAACTCAGTGCCCGCTTTATCTGTGCAGTACCCGACCTGGATTTAAACCAGCTTATCCGTCAGTCCGCCATTATTACCCTCTATTACAAAGACCAGGCCCGCTATTTTCACGGTATTATCAAAGACGCTGCCATGCTGGGTGAAAACGGTCAGTCCTGGGTCTATCAAATCACCCTGGTGCCCAAACTCTGGTTTATGAACTACCGCACCAACTGCCGGATATTCCAGCAGCAGAATGTGGTCCAAATCATCAGCCAATTACTCAAGGAAGCCGGCTTAAAAGCCGATGACTACCGCTTTCGCCTGAAAAACACGTATGCGCCCTTAAATTACACCGTACAGTTTAATGAAAGCGACTACGCGTTTATCTCCCGGTTACTGGAACGTACCGGTATTCACTATCACTTTGAACACCACAGCGACAAACATATTCTGCTCTTTGCCGATGTCAATGAAGCACTGCCCAAAATCAATGCTGAGCATAATTCAGAACAGGGCTCAGAACAGGACTCAGAGCTGGAACTACGCCCGCGTAATGGACTGGAACCCCAGTACAGCAGCTGTGAGAGCTTCTCACTGGGCACAAAAATAAGCTTCGACCAGGCCACCCATATCGGCTTTGATTTAACCCGGCCGGCTCGGTCACTGCAGCATGTACAACAGCTCAATAACAGTCCGTTTCTGGAGCATTACAGCTTTCATGAGCACTTAAGCTTTGAGCTGGCCGATGCCGGACAGCATTATATTGACCAGAGTCTGCAGGCCTTTAACGCTCAGAGTCAGTTTGCTGAAACCCGCAGTGATGTTATCCATCTGGAGCCGGGACACCGCTTTAAACTCATCAATCACCCGCGTGCGGACTTTAACCAGGGCTACCTGATCCACAGCGTTCATTTCACCGTACAGCAATACACCGCTCTGGAACAATACAGCGGTTCACAGAGCGGCTTTCATTATCACAATAACGCCCGACTTATTCCTGACGCTGTCCGCTTCAAGCCCCCGCAAATTACCCCCAGACCCCAGCTGGACTTTCAGGACGGGGTGTTTGTCAGCGGCCCCGAAGGGGAAGAAATCCACACCGACCCGTACGGCCGCATTAAAGTCCAGTTTCCCTGGGACCGAGAAGGTCAGAACAACGAACACAGCTCCTGCTGGCTGCCCGTCAGTCAGAGCTGGGCCGGCAATCAGTGGGGTAAAATTCATATCCCCCGCATTGGTCATGAAGTACTGGTCAGTTTTATCAATGGCGACCCCGACCAGCCGGTGGTGATGGGCTCTTTATACAATGGCCGTAACCGTCCACCCTGTTCCCTGCCTGAACACAAAACCCGCAGTACCACCAAAACCAGCAGCTCCATGGGCGGCCAGGGTTACAATGAAATCCGTATGGAAGACAAAAAAGGTCAGGAGCAGGTGGCCATCTTTGCCCAGAAAGACATCGACAACCGGGTCAAACATGACCGCCGGGAGCATATAGAACACGACCGGCATCTTATCGTGGAAAAAGACCGCTTTGAGCACATTAAAAACAATCACCATTTACAGACTGACCACAACCGCTTCACAGAAGTCGGCCAGGATGTGCACCGTCAGGCCGGCGACAGCATCCACACCCGTATTGGTAAAGACCTGCATATACAGGCCGGCGATGAAATTCATATTAAGGCCGGCAACACCCTGGTGTTTGATGCCGGGGAAATGCTCAGCATGAAAGTCGGCCGCAGTGTAATGAAAACCAGTGCCGGGGGGATTGGTTTTAACGGTGCCAGTATCCGTATTAACGAAGGCGGCAGCCCCGGTGTCGGCTCCGGGGCCAACCCGATTGACCCGCTGATGCCGCAAATGGCCGATAAAGATCATCCGGGGTATAAGGCCCGTCCGAGATTAAAACCTCAACCTCATATCATGCCGCCGGCAGACGTTCCGTCAGAGCTGGATGATATTCCGGCAGCAGTCAAAAAAGACGGCTGGCTGAACATCCATCTGGTGGATGACAATGACACCCCCTTTCCAGATGAGAACTATCTGGTCAAACAGGGAGATACCATCTACCAGCAAGGCCGTCTTGACCGTCAGGGGTTTGCCCAGGTAAGCGGAATACCGGAAGGTCAGTACCGGGTTATCTTCCCGGCACAGGAAGTGGAGTTCTGGATGACGACTCAGAGTACAACATAAATAAACTTTTAAATTCAACGGATCAATCAGATTCAACGGACTGAATACAATGGAAAAATACCTTACCATTTCCAGAGACAACAACAATCTGCTGATCATAGCAGAACAAAACGGCTACCTCTGGTCCCGAATAAAAGAGCACCCCAATAACGCTCAATTATTTGAGCGTCACCCCAATTATCAGCGTCTGCCCGTTGGTGAATCGCTTTTTATGCCTAAACGCAAAACCAGATCCGAACCGCTGAAACTTTATACCACCAACAAGTTTGTAATAAAAAGAAATAAGCGCTACCTCTCCATTTATCTGCACTGGCCGGACAAAACCCCCATGGCCAATGTACCCTATGAACTGCACATGGGCGGCTTCAGTGTAAAAGGGCGCAGTGATGCCAATGGCCTGGTGGAACACCCGCTGGCAGACAACCGGCTGACTCAGGCCAGACTTATAGTCTACCCATATCAGCACGCCCCCAATGAATCCATGGTCTGGCAGATCGCTCTGGATCAATACGCGCACAAAGACCACCCCGAGGGTAATCTTAATTATCTTATTCTGCACCGCCATATGCTGCTGCAGCCGTCAGCCATTAACAGCGACATTATCACCGAGGCCACAAACAATATAGCTCTTAACCAGAAACAGCAGATGCACAGCGCCCTGACGGCTCTGCCATCGGAACGCAACCTGTATCCCAGAATGTTTCCTCAGGCTCTGGCCCATTTAAAACTCAAACACCGCCTGCGCGTGCTTGAGCAGAATGCACCCTACGATCCGGGCAAACTTGAACCCGCTCAGAACCTCACCTGGAAAGACTATATGGCCATCACCTCCCGGATGCTGGATGCCAAAACTCTCAGTCATGAATATGCCTGTACCGGCGATGTGCTGCATCAGACTCTGAGTACACTGGACAAACAGGCCCAACTCAATACTCTGCCTTCCCAGGCAGAGGTATTTAAACAGGAACGGGACAACCTGTTTGAAGCACTGCTGCAGGCTGACAGGCAACTGTCGCGCTTAAACCGTCAGGAAGATATTGAACATTATCAGCAGAGCTTTGATCCCCGTTTGCAGTTATTCAATCAGTGCAGCCTGCCTGTGCACATAAAAACCGTCCAGCAGGGCGGCAAAGGCTGGTCCTGCGTCCATGCCTTTGAAGCCCTGCCTTTACAGCTGGTTTACGCGGACGATCCCAGCCAGCCTGTCAGCAACAGCATAGTGCTGTACTGGCTCTACAGTGACACCGAACCGGACCAACTGGCCACCGAAAACCGCCGCCAGTATGAGGCTCTGAATATCATGCTGCCCCTGGGCATGGGCTTTACCGATGCCCAGGGCTACCTGTCACAAAGCACCCCTCATATTACGCCGCATTTTGCCTCCGTTCCGTGGTCTGGTATCAGTCGCAATGAACTGTATGCCAATCTGGACAGCCATCAACTGCTCTATCTTAATGAGACTCTGAGTCTGCTAAAAGAGCAAATCCGCCATAAAGACGATTTAAGCTGGGGCGAATGGCTGCAAAAACACTCGTTAAAAGAGGATGAACAACGTCTGAACAAAGCATACACCTTCTGGCCGGACACCCTGGCGGCCAACAATCGCTACTGGCACTGGAACCAACACTTTATCAAAGCCTCCGCGCTTACCTACTGGGGCGGTCTGGGACAGGTAGATAATTCACCGATAATCACCGACCCCCTGCCCGAACCCCAGATCCTGGAAACCTTGCCCGTGGGTATCCCCTATGAACGCATAGACACCCGGGCCTTATCCGCGCAACTGAAGCCGATGAGTAACGAAGCGCGTCAGTCCTGGTTAAACTTCAGTAAAAAAATCAGCAACAAACTGTTTTATAAAAACAAAAAATACGGATTTATTGTACTGCCGCCCAACGCCCTGAATTTTAAAACCCGCGACCTGCTGGCACTGGCAGAGCAAAGTATTATTGACCCGCAGCTGCCGCACGCCCCCGGACAGGACAGCGCAGCTTTCAGCGGTATACTTCAGCCGGGACAGCCGCAGGGCAACAGGCAGGGCTTTGCTCCTGTGAAACTGTACTGCACCCTGCCACAATGGGGACGCCGACTGCGCCATATCATGCAGCAACTGCGCACCCAGCTTAAGAAAAAATCCCTGCTCATGGCGCCGCATATTCAGTGCGCCACACGCCTGGACTTAATGGAAAACTTCGCCTCCCTGTCCTGTAACCACCCTTATGACACACCGCAGACAACGCAGAAGCAGGCGCAAAAACAGCGTTTTGCACAACAGGCACAACACTTTAACCGCTCCGTCTTTGATGCACTGAACAAAGGCTGGTTTTCTGACACCAAAGAGCAGGAAAAAACCGAACAACTGGCCAGAGAACTGGTAAGCATGCTGGAACAGCCCGGTTACCTGTATGAATTAAGGCGCTTTATCAAACACCTGGCTCAGCGCAGTGAAGCCGAACTGGCCAGCGGCACTGACTGCAGCCTGTATTTTGAACTGGACAGCAGCTATATGATGCCGTTTCAAATTATACAGGATGCTTATGCACTGCTGTCCCAGACCCAGTATGGCATGTCGGAGCTGTTTTATCAGGGGCATATTGTACCGGCGCTTGAGGCATTGAGTGAGAATCCTGAAATTCAGGCGTTTTTTAAAAAAGTTGAACCTGCTGATTTTGAAAAAAATGGCTACTTTGATTCTGAAGCTTATAACGATTCATCTCAGAATCGAATAGTTTCCATACGAACAAAGCTGCTTGATCAATCCAAAGAACGCGCCGAACAGGCCAAAGGCCCCCTGTCAGTTATCTTTGACTGGTATCAGCATGAGGCCACGGAATTTTCAGACACGGTTAAAAGCCATTTTATGAACACCCCGGGACCACCACCCACGGCCATGCTGATCCTGAGCCAGTGGGGTCCAAAATATATTGCCGGTATCTTGCAGGACAAAACCTCCACGGCGCATTTGCGGCTGTTTTTAAGTACCATGCAGATGCTGGGCTTTATAAAATCAAAGGATGAAATGCTGGCGTCTTTAAAGGTTATTTCAAAAAATAAGGAAGTACTAAAAAAAACAGGACGAACAATTACAACAAAGGCAAAAATATTGGATATTTTTGGAAAGCAGGTCACCCAGTGGCCCTCCCACCAGACCCTGAATAAAACCCGCCAGGACAGCAACCGTGCCATTGACGACCTGCTTGAAGGCATGGAAACCCGCAACACCCTGTTTCTGCGCAGTGCCGTTCAACTGGTCACTCTGGCCAATGCGGTGGAAAACCTGTTAAACCTGCCGCAAATCTATCAGGAAGTTCAGCGCCATACTAATGAGGGCGATATAGAAAACAGCCTGTTAATTCAGACCTTTTCCCAAAGCGCAGAAATCTTTGCCCAGGGCGGTGTCGTCCTGCACACCACCCGTACCACCTTACACCGTCTGGGACGGGTCAGTCCCAACGGGATCTTTAAAGCCTTTATAATGGACGATACCACCGCCGGTAATTATGCCGCCAGTGCCGAACGACTGGCGGCCTATGCCACCATATTCTCCCTGGTCAACAGCTCACTGGCCCTGTGGCATGAACTGGATGACCACTCTTCGCTTAGTATGAAAGGACTGAGCCGACTACGGGATATTATCTTCTCCACGGCCACATTAACCGGCTATCTGATGGCAGGCGCCGGTAACAGCGCCCTGCTGGAAGGGGTCTCCTGGGTGTCTGTCTGGGGTGCCCGCCTGCTGCGGGTGGGCGGTTTCTGGGGGCTGGTTATCACGGCTGCCTGGGAGTCCACAGTGGGTATTATCTGGGGCATAAAAAACTACCACCATAAAATAGCCGAACTGATGGCGCAGGAAGGCGAACAGGTAAAAAACTACTTTGAAAACAATAAAGGGATTTATCACATAATTCTGGAAAGCCCCATCTGGAAAACCTTTTATAACCAGTCCTCCTATGACCTGCTGGAATGGCTGAACCATGATCCCGACAGTATTGCCTGGGGCAAGCTTAACTGGCGCGCGGTTATACCGGCCTATGAACTGGGACTGGAGGAAGAACATATTAACTATCTGGCAGACTTCCCCTTAAGCACCAATACCGAGCTTTACCCCATGAGTGCCGTGCAGTCTGTCCGGCTGCGGCAATGGCTTAATAGCCAGCCGCCGGGCAATATCAAAACCTTTTATGAACAGGTCAGCCGCAGACTTGTGATGCGCATGAGTGTTAAAGCCATTATCTGGTACTACCAGCAGCTGCTGGCCTATCCGCAGCAGGATGAAACCATTGCCGGCCAGGCCACTTATAGCCGGCTGGCCGAACAGTTACGCCGGGGCAGTTTTGTACCCCCGGCGGACAATCCTGACTATGAACTGAGCCGGTATTCCCTGTATGACCCGGACAACCAGCCTGCAACCGAAGCACACTATTATTACACCATCCGTCTGCTGAAGTTTGACCAGATTAAAATCAGACAGGACACAAATAATGAAGATCAGTATATACCCGCGCTGATAAAAATGGATAATATGGTGTATTCCTGGAATCATCCGGTATTCAGAGACTATCTATAATTGAGAATATCATTGAGAAATATCCTGTGAGAAAAACGATGCGTTTATTGACCATTCTGTACTGTTTTATCCTGCTCAATCTGCTGCCGGGCAGCAGTTTTGCTGCTCAGGGGTATTTTGACCCCATCAGCCGGGAAAAACAGGCTGTTCTCCGGCAGATATTTGCAGAAACCGGTGTGCCGCTGGACAAGGTGACCCTGTATAAGGTGGTGTCGGATTTAAAAAGGGAAGGTAAATACTTAAAGGC
>JALVAL010000389.1 GCA_027011205.1 Gammaproteobacteria bacterium | reverse complement strand
TTTTTGACCCGGGTGGATTGGTTGAGTCTGAGCCGTCAGTAGTTGTAACGCATATACAGTCAGAAATTGCTGATATTTGCGGTGTTGATGCTGATACTGATTTTTGTCGGGAAGAAGTAGCCAAAGCAATTGAATATTTTCTTGAGTATGAACATAAGGCAGAGTTTATTGAGTCTAAGACTTTAACGATGCTGGCTGCACAGGTATTGGCATCAATTGGTGATCCCGGTTCTGCCCGCCGTCTTATGCTTTTCGGCTCAGGCATGGTTAAACCATCAGAATGGGTTGTTACCGGTGATAAAGATGTGTGGGTTCTTAACCTTAAAGAAATAACAATGCAGGAAGATGCATCACTTGAATTGATATTTTTTAGAGGTGTACAGCTGGTCCTAGATTCAATTGCTGATGTTTGGGATGAATGTTCCGGCGATGGAGTTTTAGGTTTACGTCACGTCTGCCTGGCTGCTGCCGGTTTATTGGGCGCTCCACGTAACTCTAAAGCAGTAGCACTATTATCTGATGAAATTATAGATATATCTATTGCAAAGCTTGAAAAGCTCAAAACAGAACGAAGCTGGGAGTCAGTTCCGTTTGTTCTTAATCTTGATTTCTAGAAAATAGCCGCTAATGCGCTAATAACAACAGGAGAATAAATAGTGATATCGGATAGTGTAATTAGAGAACAGTTGACTAATGTATTGGATGAGACTTCATTTGCCGGTATAGGTGAATATGAAAAAGGTAAAGTACGTGATAGTTATAAGCAGGACGGAAAACGTATTATTGTTGTAACAGATCGTATTTCAGCTTTTGACTGCGTGCTTGGTACAATCCCATTTAAGGGACAGGTATTGAATCAGTTAGCTGCATTCTGGTTTGAAAAGACAAAAGATATTGTCCCTAACCATGTTATTTCTATCCCTGATCCTAATGTTATGGTGGTGAAAGAATGTGAACAGTTGCCTCTTGAATTTATTGTGCGTGGTTATATAACAGGCGTTACCAAGACTTCTGCCTGGTATAATTATGAGCAGGGTGTACGTAATCTGTGTGGTAATCCGTTGCCGGATGGTTTGAAAAAGAACCAGAAACTTGATCATCCCATTATTACACCGACAACCAAACTGGAAAAACATGATCGCAATGTTTCCAAAGAAGAAGCCATTGCCGAAGGTTTAATTGATAATGATACATTTGATGAAGCGGCAGACTTATGTTTTAAACTCTATAATTATGGCGTTGAACATGCTGCAAAGCAGGGATTGATTTTTGTAGATACCAAGTATGAAATAGGCAGATATGACGGAAAACTAGTTATATCAGATGAAATCAATACGCCGGATTCATCGCGTTACTGGTATATGGATACATATCAAGAGCTGCTTGATGCAGGTGAAGAACAGCGTAAACTTGATAAAGAATATGTTCGTGAATGGCTTGCTGCACAGGGTTTTATAGGTGATGGTGAAGCACCGGTATTAACTGATGAAGTCAGAGTAGAAGCTGCCAAACGTTATATAATGGCATATGAATTAATTACCGGCAGAGAATTTGTTGTAACAACAGAACCCGTTGACGAACGAATTGAAAAAGCAGTACAAAGCTTTGTTGTATAAAGGTGGTATTTAACTTTCTGGTTTGATATTTATTTAGGTCTAGTTTATGAGGCAACTCACTATTTTAATTGATGGTTAGTGGCTTTTTAGAAGGGGCGCAAGTAATGTTAAGGATCGCTCTAATGTTTCGATGGTGACTTGGCTGTAGAATTAAGGCGTAAATGTGGCGAAAATAAAGAAAAAAGTTCTTAAGCGGGCAGACCATATTGTATCACGCAGAAATATTGATGATGATGCAATTAAGGTTATGCGTCGCTTGAAAGCACACGGTTTTGAAGCATACCTTGTTGGAGGCGGTGTTCGGGATTTGCTTCTCGGCAGGGTTCCCAAAGATTTTGATGTCTCTACTGATGCACATCCAGGTCAGATTCATAAGCTTTTCCGTAATAGTATTATGATTGGTCGAAGGTTTCGTCTGGTTCATAT
>JALVAL010000388.1 GCA_027011205.1 Gammaproteobacteria bacterium | reverse complement strand
GCATTTACAATTCCTTATTTTAATAATATATTTCACGGATTCAACTATCTGACAATTCAAAAAATGTGGTTGGCCCAAATTCTAATTTAGATAAATCAATATCGATTTCAGCACCATTGTTTTTATAATTAATAGGAATCTCTTGTTTTCGTTCACCAGAAAGAGACAAGGCATAAAGCTTAAATGTTTTACTATTGACACCCAGATGAAGCCTTAGTCGAATATTTTTTATTCGTACAGGCAATTTACCAAGCCTTATTATTTTTTTTCTATCATGGCTAAATTTCATATCACTATTAATTGCATCAGTCGCAATAATGAGAAGCATCCGGTGGCTGTTTATTAATTCATTATCATCGATACTACTTATAGAAATCGTTGCATCATTACTTATATTCAATACAGTTAAAAAATTCAATTTAATTGAATTACCAGAAATAATTGACACCGCTTCTGTTTTTTTTGTTAAAACACTGAACTGTGATCGGGAAGGATTCAACACCAGTTCACCGGTATCAGAAGTGAACAAATTATTCATTTTAGTTTTATTCATTACAGGTGTTGAAATAACATTATTCTTATTTAAAGCGGTTATATTTTTACTCATTTGCTTAAGATCGTTATGTTCACTACCAACTAATGGTATTTTTATTTTGACTTTTGAATGACTAAAATCTAGTCCTACTCCAGTTATAAATGCTAATGCGCTCGACGAATCAGGTAGTTGCTTTTTTCTTGCGTCTTTACCTAAAGTATCGATTTTAGTCACATTAAAGCCTATTAAACTCCTTGCCCTACTGACATCACCTCTTCTGAATAATAGTGCGGCTAATGTTTCATTGGCACGAGCAATGGGATCAAGTCCTATACCAAAGGGATAGATTGCATTAAGACGAAGTGTTTTTTTAGGGGTGTAATCCATAGCAACAGGATTTGCAAACCGGCAAATCCCATCCCAGTTTTGAAACGCTGCATAAGCAGCAACAGTTATACCAGCTTCACGCCGCCACTCACTCCAAAACGGATGATCATACTCATCAACAATAAATGGCTTGTTGATAATACGCATAGCACTAAAATATTTAATATATGGTAATTCTGACTCTATTGAACTGATATTTTTTATCTGACTTCCTTCTTTTATAAACCTTGAAGGATGATCAAAATAAGCATGCAATGTTACCAACTCTATATTTTCACGAGCAGAAATAGTTTGTAAGACTTTTCCATTATTAAAACCAGTTACCAATCCCTTAAAACCAGTTGCTTTTATATAATCACGCATCCACAAATAGACGGTATTTTCTAAATGAGTGATAAATTTGTTTTTATTGACAGCAGACTGCTTTTTCAGCTTATTCTTTTTAAGCCATAAATCAAATTCTTCGTTAAATTGATGTCGGATGTTATTTTTCTTGCGTGCAACATAATTAAAACCCAACTCATTAAAAACAGTGATTGCTAATAAATAATCATCTTCTATCAGTTTTTTTCCTGTATATTTGTTGACTTTCAAGAAAATGCTATCAACCATCATTTTCCAATGATTTTTAGCTTTCTTCTCAAAGTAAACTTCATACTGAAGATTATATTTTTTTCTTAGAAATCGATTATTAGGAGCATCACCATAGGCCCCGTTCCATGATGTTGCAGCATCCATCATCCATCGAATACCTAGTTTCTTTAAGCTGAATAAAAGATAATGAAATCGATCAACTTGTTCAGGGTCATAATCAAAGTCTGATTTCCGACCTTTCATTAAAACATTATCTATAAAGTGAAATCTTATCAAATTATATCCATGACGTTTTAATTGAACAGCCAATTGATCAGCCGATCGATGGTCAGGGAATCCACCAATAGCATTGAAAGAATAAGGAGCACATAAAAAACGTACCCGTTCATCTTCACCTTCAGCTTTTTTGTATGTTAATTGACCACTTTCATTTAAACTTATTTGCTCATCTATATTTTCTTGCCTTGAAAAAATCGGACTAAAATCAAGAGCGGTGCCAGCTTTAATTTTTAAATTAGTATCCTTAAC
>JALVAL010000387.1 GCA_027011205.1 Gammaproteobacteria bacterium | reverse complement strand
GTCTAATAGGATTGCTGAGCCGGGTAATAACTTATAGGTATTATTATAAAATGTACTTTCAGAATCAAAATATTGTAATGCAAGGTATTCAGAAATTCTATCCAGATTTGTATTTAGGTTGAACCCAGGTACTTGTGTTAAAGCATGTAACTCTGATGCAAAAACAAATGTACCTTTTATCCAGGTATAATAAAAAGGTTTTTCACCAAAAGGATCTCTTGCCGCAAATATTTTTCGAGTTACAGCATCATAAATAACAAAAGCAAACATACCATCAAAATGACTCAGGCAATCATCTCCCCATTCTCGATATGCTTCAAGTAACACTTCTGTATCTGTTGACGTCCTAAACGTGATATTTTTTTTTCTTAATTCAGCCCGAATTTCATTATGATTATAGATTTCACCATTAAAAGTAATAACATAGCGTTGATCCGTAGTTAATAATGGCTGTTTTCCTGCCGCAGACAGGTCAATAATGCTCAAACGTCGATGTGCAAAGGCCACATGAGCATGTTCAGAAATCCATATACCATCATCATCAGGTCCACGATGAGAGAGGCTTTCACCCATGGCAAAAACATGATCTCCCAGCGCCTTTTTCGTAAAAGCATGATTAAAATTAATAATACCGGCAATTCCACACATAAAATATATTAATCCAGAAACTTAAATAAAAAAAATAGAGCAGTAATACCAATAGTTAAAATTAACAATAAAAAGAACACGGCATCCCATGGAAATGAAGAAGGTGTACCAATGGACAAATGCCAGCCACTTTCAATTTTAGACTCATCAATACCCATTAATTTTAATTGTCGGGAAATTTCCAGCTCATACATACTTCCAATTATGATATAATCAAACTTCAGGGTTAATAGTTTTTCTGGTTCAACAACTGGAATCTTATCAATAAAAGTACCGTACTTATTAGGATCGTTATCAGAAAAAGCAATAACGTGTATGTTTTTGGGCAAACGCTGCCGTACTTTCTTTCCACCTTCACTGGCACCAAATATTACCACTTTTGTACTCATAATAAATACCTGTTACAAACTGTCCCGGTGAATAAACCTTGCTTTTAAAAACAAGGTACCCCAGCCATATACGCCCAAAGATTCCATTTCCAGGGTGTTTTTTAATTTATCAAGAGCATCACGAGTTCTTTGCTCTTTTTCTGGATCATTGGGAGAGACATAATCATCTACAACAAGATAAAATTCATTGGCAATAATAGTCTGATGAGACTTAATATCTAAATCAACACGACCATCAGCATCATGAAAAACAATCTGAACGGATTTTTTATCGATTCCATTACACATCTGATTGATCACAGAAGTGCTTCTTGAGTCACCCTCAATAACATCCACCACATCATCAACAGAGAAAGAAAGCAGATTATTTTTCAGCTCAGTAATAATGTTTTCAGAGGCAATGAAATGTAATCCAGGATTAGCACCACCCGCTTCAATAGTAACAATCTGTTTTATATGAGTTCGTTGTTTCATGGCTAAGCCCATGGCTACTGTTGAACCACCAAGATAGGGACCAATTTCCAATACGGCCCCTTTGTTATAACGAACCAGATGCCATAATAGTTGCAAAACATCAACATGCAACATTGATAATTTGTCCTTAATCAAATTTAAAGCACGATAAACAGGTAAGACCCGATACTCGGCAAGCATCATGGTAATAGTATCTAAAGTTATTTCATAGTTTTCCAGCCTTGGTTTAAGGCACATACCAATATGATGCCAGGGATACTCAGATACCATCAAGCCCTCTTTAAAGCCCTCGATTTCGATACGCCTGTTGGAAATATTCAAATGTTCTAATAAGATATATATTTGATCAGCATACTGACTGGCAACAAGTATACAATCATATTGAGCATCCGCTAACCATTCTGGTGAATAAACCGGAATACCATCAATATTACTTTCATTTTTTTTCGAGTCACTATCAACAAAAGCTATAATATCGTAAATAACAGGTAGCCAGTTGCTTACTTTATGGCCAGCTGAACCAGCACCAAAAATG
>JALVAL010000386.1 GCA_027011205.1 Gammaproteobacteria bacterium | reverse complement strand
GCATCCTGATACCTGTTTGAATAATATCATCCGAACCATAAATAAAGGCGATAAGAGAGGAATTATTACGGCTGACATAATAACGCTTACCGCTCTGTAATGACCATTGTTGTGATTCATCCAGGTGTTTAAAACCGTAAGCCTCCAGCCTGCTGATTTGCTGCTGTACCACATGAAACGGTGTGGGAGAGGCATCCAGAAACTGAAATAGTTCGTGATTAAACCGGTTTAACTCCAGCGCTTCAATGGGCATAGTCATTATTGTTCAGCATGGACATTATAGGTAGAAGCATTCACTTTGGCCGGTATCACATATTTTCTGCTGTGCAGTAATTTCATTGCCTCCGCTTCAGACACTTCGGTAAAAACAGCTTTGCCACCCATCACTTCATATGCTACATCAACCTTAATATAATATGTTTTGCCTGCCTGAACATTAATCGTTATCGAAGAGCCCTGATCTTTATTGCGCTCATCCACTGAATAGGTATGTCTACCTGGACGGGTAAACAGATAAAAATAACTGTCCTGAGCCATGGCTCCTACTACATTTTTTCCCTCTGACACATTAAAACGATAAGTGGAACCGATAAATCCCGGCGTCCGGTAAAAATATATCAGAGCCTTATCATTCTGAGTTTCTGGAAAAACAGCCTGCCGGGAATAATCTACCGGCGCACAGGCAGACAGCAATATAAGTAATGTCAGTGCAAGAAGTATTGTTACAGAAAAATTCATATTTATTCTCATTTTTTATAATTATAAGCCAGAGCCCTGGCACATTCCTTTATTAAGGTATGGCCTTTATAAATAAAACCCGTATAAATCTGTACCAGTTCAGCCCCCGCTGTTATTTTCTGCTGCGCATCCTGAGCAGAAAAGATACCACCGGCCGCAATAATCGGAATTTTACCCTGTAATTGTTCTGCCAGTACTTTTACCACATGGGTGGATTGCTGAAAAACCGGTACTCCGCTTAATCCCCCCTGTTCATCAGCATGAGACAGCCCCGTTACGGCATCTCTTGATATTGTGGTATTAGTAGCAATCACTGCATCAATACCCTTTTCCAGCAATAAATCAGCAATTAATTTAATATCACTGTCTTCCATATCCGGTGCAATTTTAACAGCCAGAGGCACATATTTACCTGACTGTTCAGCCAGTGAGGTCTGTTCCGTTTTAAGCGTTTCCAGTAGCTGTTTTAATTCATCACCAAACTGAAGGGTTCTAAGTCCCGGGGTATTGGGCGAAGATATATTAATAGTAATATAGTCTGCATACGGATATACCTTCTGCAAACAGAGCTTATAGTCATTTACTGCCGATTCAACCGGGGTATCAAAATTTTTACCAATATTAATACCTAACAGGGTATCTTTATGCGATTTTTTTACCTGTTCAATTAAATGTATAACACCTTTATTATTAAACCCCATCCGGTTAACTATGGCCTGTGCCTCAGGAATACGAAATAATCGGGGTTGCGGATTACCCGGCTGTGCTCTGAGCGTAATAGTCCCCACCTCAATAAAACCAAATCCCACAGCTGACAGTCCTTCGATATAATCGGCATTTTTGTCCAGACCAGCCGCCAGTCCCACCCGGTTGGGAAAACTCAGTCCCATCACTTCTACGGGAGCAAACACCGGCTTACCAAAAATAATTGTAGACAGCTTCAGAGAATGCACCAGCTTAATCATTTTCAGGCCCAGCAAGTGGGCCTTTTCAGCATCAATACTAAAGAAAAATTGTCTGACCAGAGAGTAAAAGGACATGAATACTACTTTTGATGAGAATTTAGTGTGATAAAAAGAGATAGATCCCAAGTACAGCGCCGGATATGGCTATACCGATATTCATAAAAAGGATTTTTTTTGTGGTCGCTGTTTTTTCCTGCTTCATATAGGTCAAAGAACCGAAAGCCGAAATAACCATGACCACTTCACAGAAAAATACCGCAATTACAGTGGCAATCTTAATGTCTCCTCCCCATTGCTGAGTGAAGGAAAGATAAGCCATACTTAAACCAGTAACAGCCGCAAAAGGAGGAACCAGAGACGCATAATACCAGATATTCTTTTTCATAACCCGAACTCTATTTTGTGTTCAAATAAAGACTCGGAGTATATTATAATCATCCTTTAAATCATAGCGTATTTTAATTCTGCTTTCTGTCTCTGGGAGATACGCTGCTGTGCAGACAGGTAATTATCAAGCTGATGCTGCTGCTGCGGATTCAGATTTTTAATTTTACCACCGATACAGGTTCGCCTTGCGGGATAAGGTTCAAAATGGATATAACGAATATCCACATGACAATCCAGTTGTAAAAAGCCCATATCAATATTACAGGCTACCAGGGGTTCATCCTCAACGGGTTGTGGCCAGTAACCCTCCACCATAAACAGCACCCCATTACTGGACAGATTGCTTACCTGACCCTTATAGACAGAATCACTGATATTTACCGTGGACGGGGAATCAATATTAACCCGATAACCCTTACGACGCTGACCTTTTTCTATAAGCCTGGGGATCTGAATTTCATAAAGGATATTGCCATCATCAAGAATAATATTTTGAACTTTAGAATGAAACGAATAAACTTCATGATCTTTATTAACCTGAGTCGCTACACTAACAGGATCATTTCGCTGCAGAATTAAAAGCCCGTCAGGCGTTTTTTCTGCCACAATTAAAGAGCCTCTTTTTTTATCCAGCGTCACCGCTCTGGTCATAATGGGCTGGCCTGATTGCGAAACAATAGTCAGATTATTATTGTATTTTAACTGGTAGACAAACTCTTCTCTTAACAGTTTTTCAAGATTTTCTGCAGCACGTTCTTTATGAAACAGTTTGGTATTTAAAAAATCCAGTAAAGCCATAATTATCACCTGTTATGCGGCAATTTTTTGCCGTTAAACTTTTCCCCAGTCTGTGATTCGGTTGTTTTTTTTCTGCTTTGCCAGTTCCATTTCATCAGCAATCATCTGATAGCTCTGACTCCCCTGTTCCTGTTCCAGTTCCAGAACCTGAGCAAAAAAAGGATTTTCATATGATTCTGAAATAACAGGGTCAGGCAATTCATCAGCAACAGGATTAACAGCCTGGGTAATCAGATAATCACCCAGATCCTGTTGAGTTTCATGACGAACCGCAGAGTTAGTCAGGGCTGCAACCAGGCCGTTAACCCCTCCGGATAGAGCGCCAAACATCAGGCCGCCAAACATACGTGAACCTTCACTGACTTCATCATGAGTCAACTCACGGTAGTATTTTGAAATTACCGGTAAATGCTGCAGGGGATTTACAATATCCAGAATATCTGCAAAATCAAAACCATCCTTACCCCAAAACGGTTCATTTTTATTGCCTGCTTTTTCAACCAGGGCGCGGGAAAATTGAGACAAATAGTCTTGAATCTGTTGCACTTGCATACTAAAAACTCATATTGATAGTTTGTTAATATGAATTATGCAAACATTAAGCCAAAAAAAAGCACATCCTTAAAATGTGCTTTTTAATTATAATTCCCTCTGGGAGGGCGCTGTTAAGTTTATTCGTGATGCAGCAGACTTTCGCTGGTGTAACCGTCTTTTTCAAGGATTTCTCTAAGCCGTTTTAAGGCCTCAAGCTGGATCTGACGAACCCGTTCACGAGTCACACCAATCTCATTACCCACTTCTTCCAGTGTGGCAGTATCATAACCGTGTAAACCAAAACGTCGATCCACGACTTCACGCTGCTTATCGTTTAACTGCAGCATCCATTTGTCCAGATTATCCCGCATATTTTCATCTTGCAGGAAAGCAAATGGTTCTGGATTAACGGTATCAGGTATAGCGTCCAGTAACGGGCGATCCGCATCAGTACCCATAGGTACATCAATTGATGAAATACGCTCATTCAGGCCGAACATTTTCTGAACATCTTCAACCGGTTTATCCAGAGCTTCTGCAATTTCTTCCGGTGTAGGTTCATGATCCAGCTTCTGCGTCAGTTCTCTGGCAGCTCGCAAATAAATATTGATTTCTTTAACAACATGAATGGGCAGACGGATGGTTCGGGTCTGATTCATCAGCCCTCGTTCAATGGTCTGTCGGATCCACCAGGTAGCATAAGTGGAAAAACGAAAACCCCGTTCAGGATCAAACTTTTCAACCGCGCGAATAAGCCCCAGATTACCTTCTTCAATCAGATCCAGTAACGGCAGACCACGATTAAGATAACGACGGGCTATTTTAACCACTAAACGAAGATTGCATTCAATCATACGTTTACGGCCTTCATCAATTCCCTTTTGCGCCATACGGGAATATTTCACTTCCTCTTCAGCAGTCAGAAGTGAGGCAAAGCCGATTTCATTCAGATACAGACGAGTTGCATCCATATCCCCTCTGGACAGGGAACGGGCAGATGTTGCTTTCTGTACTATCACTTTACTGGCTTTAGTCTTAGTCTTAGTCTTAGTCTTAGTTTTTGCTCTGGTTTTTAATACTGGACCGGAAGCAGGCTCAGTAATATTAAATGATTTTGGCTCCGCTGACAAATCAATATCCTGAACAGTTAATTTAGGATCTTCAATATCAAATGCTTCGACCAGACCATCGGCAGACAGAGAACTTATAGTTCCCAGACATTGTTCCTTGGATTCCATAGATTCCATTAAATCACCCCTTATTAATGGTTCATATCGATGTTTAGACGACACACAACGTCATTACATCTGATAGCGAGTATAAAATGCTACTTTATACTCTGTGGAAGTTAAATATTTCAGCTGTTAAAAAAGTCAATGCGGTAGATAACTGACAGGATTAACCGGTTTGCCATTTTTACGAATTTCAAAATGCAATTTATACCGATCAGTTCCTGAACGACCTAACCGGGCAATACTCTGCCCTTTTTTAACTAACTGACCCTCATTAACCAGTAATTTCTGGTTATGGGCATATGCGCTCAAATAGGTATCATTATGTTTAATAATGACCAGCCGTCCATAGCCCAAAAGACCTTGCCCGCTATATACCACTTTTCCGGCTTCTGCAGACTTGATCAGAGTTCCTTTTGGAGCACTAATATCGATGCCCTTCTTGCCACTTCCTGGTGAATAGCGCTGAATTATTTTTCCTTTTACTGGCCATTTCCACTTTAAACGTTTAGTTCCTTTAAACGTTGCGGTTTTAGTATTAGCCGCCGCTTTTGTCATGTTACCATGTTTTGCAGTATATTGTTTACTGCTTCGGGTCTTGCTGCCCGTCTTGCTAACTGCAGTTCTTTTCCTGCTGGAGGAATTAGTTTTAGTGCTGGTTTTACTATTAGTTTTACTATAATAGTGCTTTTTATTTTTATCACTACTCTTATAGCGTCCAGAGCTACTGAAAACTTTAGGTTTTGATGTGTTTTTTTTTGAACTTCTGGAAGCCGAAGAACGATAAGCCACTTTTTTTCCCGAATGTGCCGAACTTAAACGTAATTTTTGACCTTTAAAAATCCGATAAGGCGATTTAATTCGATTATTATAAGCTATCTGTTTATAGTCAAGACCGTATTTCCAGGCAATAGAATACAGCGTATCACCCTTTTTAACAAAATAATAATCCGGCAACTTACCAGTATATTTATATTTTTTGTCATAAGACGAACCACGCTGTTCGACTGGAGCATAAGTTGTCGTACAGGCAGTTACCAGAAAAATCAGCAGACAAAATAGTATTAAATTGCAAAAACGTGTATTCCGGTACCTGTCCAAAAGCATCTTTTTTGATAGTACTTTTCTGGTGCCCGTATTTAGTTTTTTCATATTAAAGCGTGTAAACCAGGACAGGTTTTGCATCATTTTCTGCCATAGTACACTTATATTTTGTAAATAATATAAGCAATTACCCCAATTATTACAACGAACCAGCCTAAAAAATCAATATAGCGCTTTAATTTCTGCTCCATTTTTTTTCCGCCCTGCTTCATAAGCCAGGCAACCAGAAAAAAACGTGTCCCTCTGCCAATGGTAGAGGCGACCACAAAGGGTAGAAAAAGCATACCCATAATGCCTGCAGTAATAGTAAAGACCTTATACGGTACAGGAGAAAAACCAGCAATAAATATTGCCCAGAAACCCCATCGGCCGAACCACTCCTGAGTGGTTAAAAAATGCTCTTCCCATGCACCACCAGAGCCTATAAGTGGTTGTATTAAATCAATAAACCAGAAACCGATAGCATATCCAAACATGCCCCCAATCACTGAAAACAAAGTGGTAATCAGTGCGTAACGGAAGGCCTTATCTGTTTGTGCCATAGACATGGGGGCGAGCATGACATCCGGTGGAACCGGAAAAAATGAAGATTCCGCAAAGCTTAAACCTGCCAGATATCGTTCAGCATCTGGATGTCTGGACCAGCCCATTACCCGCTCATATAATTTTGAAAATAACTTCATTCAGAAATAGACCCTTGCATTAATAAAAAACATATAGTTACCCGGTCCGACCGTTAATAAGAGGAACAAAACTTACTTTTTCTAAAGTTTTTTTATGAAATTTCTTACCAACCCGCCGAAAAAACAACAATTCCTGCTCTCCCCTTTTTCCCATGGGAATTATCAGCCTGCCCCCGTCAATTAACTGCCCCAATAGTGACATTGGCAGTTCTTCCGGTGCAGCAGTAACAATAATAGCATCAAAAGGTGCCTTTTCCGGCCAGCCCCAGCCGCCATCACTATAACGGGTCAATACATTATTTAACTTAAGCTGACGGAATTTTTCTCTGGCATTATTCAATAAGGGTTTAATTCGCTCAACACTATAAACCTGCCCAATCAGTTTTGATAAAATAGCTGTCTGATACCCTGACCCCGTACCGACTTCCAGCACCCGGTTTGTTTTCCCGCCGTCAATAAGCAGTTCAGTCATTTTTGCTACCATATAGGGTTGCGATATTGTCTGTCCATGTCCAATAGGGAGGGAAATATTTTCATAGGCACGGCTGGCCAGAGCTTCATCCACAAATAAATGTCTGGGCATGGCGGCCAGAACACTTAAAACCTTTTCGTTTTTAATATTCTGTTGCCGTAAAATTTCAATTAATCGATCCCTGGTTCGTTGTGATGTCATCCCTACACCATGAATAGACAGACTCATAAAAATTTATCCATGATATTCCTGTGATGGTTTCCTGAGTGGCTGTTCCAGTGAACTTAACCAGTGATTTACCGAATCCAGCAGTTCATAATTAGTTAAGTCAATCTTAATCGGGGTAATGGAGACCTGATTATGATTAATGGCATAAAAATCTGTACCCGGCCCGGCATCAGCTTCATCACCTATTGGCCCCAACCAGTAAACTTTTCTATTTCTCGGGTCAATTGTTTCAACAGCAGGTTCTGCCT
>JALVAL010000385.1 GCA_027011205.1 Gammaproteobacteria bacterium | reverse complement strand
TTCGTAGTCACCCTACGGGTGAAGTCAAAATATTCTGGAAAGCTTTGTAGATTCAGTGCTATGGACATTCGCAGTAGGTTCAACTGATTTATTTAGGTTTATAGTTACTCATCGCTATTAGCGTCCAGAATTTTTTAAACTTTAATATTTTTTCACTTTTTGAGTCCTTGATCCTGAATGGGAATAGGGTTCTGTTTCTGGTAAAATAATGGGCTTTATTAACTCTCTGTATCCAACAAAAAAAGATTTTTTATGAAAAGACAAAGTTCGTTTAACCGTGAGGAATTACTTCAGTGCGGTCGTGGTGAGATGTTTGGACCGGGTAATGCACAATTACCTTTACCTAATATGTTAATGATTGATCGTATTGTAGCGATCAATGAAAAAGGGGGAGCTCACGGCAAAGGTGGAATTATTGCCGAGCTGGATATTAACCCGGACTTGTGGTTTTTTGAATGCCATTTTAAAGGTGATCCGGTCATGCCCGGCTGTCTGGGTCTGGATGCGGTATGGCAGTTAATTGGTTTTTATTTAGGCTGGCTGGGCAGTCCCGGTCGTGGTCGTGCCCTGGGTGTCGGCGAAGTTAAATTTACTGGACAGGTATTACCCAGTGCTAAAAAAGTGACCTATAAAATTGATTTAAAACGAGTGATCACGCGCCGTCTGGTTATGGGAATTGGAGATGCCAGTATGCTGGTAGATGATAAGGAAATTTATACCATGAAGGATTTACGAGTGGGGCTGTTTACCTCTACGGAGAATTTTTAAGTCGGAAGTCGGAAGTCGGAAGTCGGAAGTCGGAAGTCGGAAGTCGGAACCATTATGACTTCTGACTCAAGACTTTCAACTTCTTTCTGCTCTTATTCCGCTAACGCAGCATGCGCTGCTGCCAGGCGGGCGATAGGGACTCGCGGGCCGGAACAGGACACATAATCCAGACCTATTTTGTGGCAGAATTGAATCGAATCCGGGTGGCCGCCATGTTCACCGCAGATACCGATAGACATATCAGTGCGGCTTTCTCTGCCCCAGTTTACAGCCAGTTCCATTAATTTACCGACCCCTTTTCTGTCCAGCACTTCAAACGGATTATCCTGTAAAATGCCCCGTTCATTATAGAGCGGCAGGAATTTATTTTCGGCATCTTCACGGGAAAATGAAAAAGTGGCCTGACTGAGATCATTGGTACCAAAAGAAAAGAATTCAGCAACATCGGCCAGAGAACCCGCTCGCATACAGGCACGCACCACTTCCAGCATAGAGCCGAATTTATAATTCACCTTCATATTATAGGTTTTTTCCACTTCGGCATGAATCGAATCAGCAAACTGTTTTATAAATTTTAACTCCTCTACGGTGGAAACCTGGGGGATCATGATCTGAGGATTGACCTCCATACCTTTGGACACACATTCAGCAGCGGCTTCAAGTATGGCACGGATCTGCATGGAATAGATTTCCGGGAAAGTAATTCCCAGACGAACACCACGATGTCCCAGCATGGGGTTGGTTTCATACAGAGCACGTACTTTTTTCAGCATACTCTGTTTTTTAACTATGGCTTCTTCTACTAAATCCGGATTAACCATAGTGGGCATCGGTACCTTGTCTGTCACCCGACGTCCGCTACCGCTGTCAAGCAAATTCATACTATTGCACAGTACACTGGCTCCGGCAGCCATTTCATGAAGGTGCTGCAACTGCTCAATTTCTTTTTGTAACTGAGGTTCAGAAGGCAGAAATTCGTGAATCGGCGGATCCAGCAGGCGAATGGTTACATGTCTGGGAGACATCACTTCAAACAGGCCTTTAAAATCAGCTCTTTGAATAGGCAGTAAACGGTTCAGAGCTTCCTGGCGCTGCAATTTATTTTCTGCCACAATCATTTCTATCACAATGGGTAGTCGTTCAGGATCATTAAACATTCTTTCAGTACGACATAAACCTATCCCCATGGCTCCATATTTAATAGATTTTGCCGCATCAGATGGCGTGTCGGCATTGGCCATGACTTTCAGTTTTGCCAGCTCATCTGCCCAGCCTAACAGGGTATTCAGCTCGGCAGTAAATTCTGCTTCAACGGTTGCAATTTTGCCCTGATAAACATTACCGCTGGTACCGTCAATGGTCAGCCAGTCTCCCTCTTTAATGACCAGTTCACCAATATTAGCCTGACGTAGATTAATATCGACCGCTATACCTTCGGCACCGGCCACACAGGGCTTACCCATACCTCTGGCAACCACCGCCGCATGGGATGTTTTACCGCCACGACTGGTTAAAATACCCTGAGAGGCAAAGAAGCCGTGAATATCTTCGGGTTTGGTTTCTTCTCTGAGCAGAATGACCTGAAAACCTTCCTTACCCATCTGTTCCGCCTTATCGGCATCAAATATAGCCATACCACTGGCGGCACCGGGAGAAGCGGGTAAGCCCTGAGCAATGGCATCAATTCTGACATCAGGATCCAGACGAGGATAAAGCATCTGTTCCAGATGCTGGGGATTAATACGTAATAAACCCTGCTCTTTAGTGATCAGCCCTTCACGCTCCATTTCTACCGAGGTTCTAACCATTGCAGTGGCATTCATTTTGCCGTTACGTGTCTGCAGGCAGTATAAAACACCCCGTTCTATAGTAAATTCAAAATCCTGAATTTCACAATAATGACTCTCCAGCCTGCTGCGCAGTTCTTCAAGCTGTTTATGCATTTCCGGCATTTCATAGGCTAGATTTTCTAACGGTTTGGGGGTTCTGATCCCGGCCACCACATCTTCACCCTGTGCATTAGTCAGATATTCACCGTACAGGCGATTTTCACCGGTACCGGGATTACGGGTAAAGCCTACCCCAGTTGCACAATCATCCCCCCTGTTACCAAAGACCATGGTCACAATATTAACGGCTGTACCATTGGCCATTTCGGGCGTAATATTAAATTCCCGTCGATAATCAATAGCCCGTTTTCCCATCCATGAATTAAAAACGGCCTTAATGGCCAGTTCCAGCTGTTCATAAGGATCTTCAGGAAATGTACGCCCTGTCTGCTGACGGACAATATTTAAAAATTCTTCACAGGCCTGTGCCAGATCATCAGCGGACAGGGCAATATCTTCCTGTATTCCTTTATGGCTTTTAATAGCATCAAAGGCCTCATCAAAAGGTTCATCAGCAATACCCAGTGCCACCTTGCCGAATAACTGGATAAAGCGTCGATAGGAATCATAGGCAAAACGGGCATCCCCGGTCTGTTCAATTTCACCTTTCAGTGTTTCTCTGTTCAGACCAAGATTGAGAATAGTATCCATCATACCCGGCATAGACATGGCCGAACCGGAACGTACCGAGACTAATAGCGGGTCATGGCTGTCACCAAACCGCTTACCGGTTTTTTCTTCCAGAAGCTGCATATGCTCTCGTACATCAGCCATTAGAGAATCCGGCAGAGAACCACTTTCAGAGGCCAGATAACTGAGACAGGTTTCTGTGGTAATAACAAAGCCGGGTGGTACATTGAGCCCAATCTGAGTCATTTCACACAGGTTAGCCCCCTTACCCCCTAATAATGCTTTATTTTTTCCATCCCCTTCTTCAAACGCGTAGACCTGCTTGTTCATTCTATATTTGCCTCAATGTTAATAATAATTTACTGGTAACGATTGAAGCTGGAAAAATCAGTTGCCCTCTACTGGCAGCTGGTTATAGATGCTAACTGATTATTCCAGCTTCAACGTCCGTATAGTGTGTTCATTTGTCTGGCTAATGCCAGAGGTTCTTCTTCAAGCTGTTCCCAGACAAAACGCCATAGCCAGTTCCCTTCAATAGTCCCCGGAGTATTCATTCTATGCCCTGTTCCCAGCTGTAATAAATCCTGCAGAGGTAGTATTGCCGTTCTGGCAACCGATGCCATAGCGACATTCATCAGCACCAGATTCAGATGTACATACGGATAATTGAAATATTCACGGACATAACATTTTTCTTCTTCACCAAGCGTTTCCAGCCAGGACAAGGTAGTATCATTATCGTGAGTACCGGTATATACCACACTATTAATCGAATGATTATGCGGCAGGTATGGATTGCTGGATTCTCCGGAAAAAGCAAACTGCATAATTTTCATACCCGGTAAATTAAACTGCTCTCTGAGCTGATCCACTTCTGCGGTAATAATACCCAGATCTTCTGCCACCAGTACCAGATGAGGATAAGCCTGATACAGTGCTGTCAGTAGCTGTTTACCCGGAGCTTTAACCCATTGACCGTTAATGGCTGTCTCTTCATGCACCGGAATTTCCCAACAGGCTTCAAAACCTCGAAAATGATCAATACGTACTACATCAAATAACAGCTGCTGGGTTTCAATACGTTCTTTCCACCAGCTGAAACCGGAAGCTTCCATGGCATCCCACTGATAATGAGGATTACCCCAGCGTTGTCCGGTTGCAGAAAAATAATCCGGGGGCACTCCGGCCACTACCTGTGAATTACCCTGCTCATCCAGTTTAAAAAACTGTCGCTGAGACCACACATCAGCACTGTCATGAGCCACAAAAATCGGTAAATCACCAAACAGATAAATGCCTTTTTTGTTAGCATAGTCCTTAAGTGACAGCCACTGAGAAAAAAACAGGTATTGCTCAAACTGATAAAAGAATATTTCGTATTTCAGTCGCTCCCGGGCTTTGCTGAGTGCTTTCTTTTTACGTTTTTTCAGAGCTTCCGGCCAGTCTACCCAGCTCCTGTTCTGATGTTCTTTTTTAAGCGCACTGTACAGGGCATAATCATCCAGCCAGAATGCCTGTTCTTCAATAAATTTCTGAAAATTCACACAATCTGCTGAATCATCCTGTTTTTCGCACAGCCGTCGAAAAGTATTAAAGGCCATTAGAATACATTTGTATCGCCCCAGTACATCAGCAAAGCAATTTTGCAGATCATGTTCTGCCAGCCAGTTTTTATCCACCAGCCACTGTAAATCTATTAACTGTGCATTACCGGCATGCACAGACTGGGACTGATAAGGTGAACCATCCCCATGGGTAGGCCCCAGAGGTAATGTCTGCCAGATGGTATAACCGGCATCCTTGAGAAAATCAATAAAGTGATAAGCATCCTCTCCTAATACACCGCAGCTGTAAGGACCGGGTAAAGAGGTGGGATGTAATAATATTCCGGAACGGCGTTTGTCCAGAGGTGCATTACGATTATATTTTCTATTCCCTTTCATGCTATTCCTGCCCCGGTCTCATAGTGCCTCCTGCTGCCGGAGCCCCGCTTCCATGGGTAAAGACCTGAGTCAGATAACTGGGTGGTAAAACCCCTAGATACTGATATAAAATGGATAGATTCAGTCGAAACAGAGATTCAAAACTACTCACAGAATCAGCAGGATTATAATCGCCAAACCACCAGAACCAGTCAGAGCCTTCACAGACTGCCAGTTGCTGTTCAGCCCGGCATAATTGACCGGCATCCAGTTCTCCCTTTGCAATCACCTTATCAAAACACTGCTTGGCTTCTATCAACATATCCCAGCCCCGATTTTTAGCCTGATCGCCAATCCAGGTGGAAAAAGAACCATAAACCCAGCTGCCGGCCACCAGTGATGGCAGCATGGTAGTTTTTGAATTTTCATTGATGCATTCAGAGAATGTCGTCATATCAAAACGCGGATGCTCTGCCAGACGCTTATACAATGCGGTCAGAAAATAATAGCCGTTTTCCGGGTAATATTCCCAGGCATTTTCGCCATCCAGTATAATGGACACTACCCGGCCGTTTTGATCTTCACGGTTGTGCAGAATACCTTCCAGATGTTCTATTAAATTATTGACGGCATCATCCGCATGCCATTTTGAATAGGTAAAACCAATTAAATCCGATAAGCCATCGTCCCTGAAAAAACATTTGATCATATCTTTCTGATATTCCGGATCGGTATTCTCTGGATCTTTTCTTTGTACCGTATAAGCACGATGGATACCAATATTTTTATATACATCATCGATCATATTTGCCCGGCTGAGACTATTGTTTAAAACACTACCCCCGGTAGCCGTCCATTTAAAACCGTAATCCGACAGAATTTCCAGGGTTTCATCGCTGACACCACCTTCGGAGGGCCAGCAGCCGACCGGTTTAAAACCGAAATGATTATTAAAAATATCCAGACCTTTTTTAATATGCCAACGCACCCGCTCCCGTCCGCCGGGATACCCGGGATATTCCGGCAACGGTACATTGGGCATCGATTCTCTGGCAGAATTCAAATCCAGCAGTAACGGCATAATCGGATGAGCATAGGGGGTGACTGAAAGTTCAATTTGCCCGCTTTGAGCCAGTTTCCGGTAACGCTCTATAATATTATTCAGAATGTCGCTAATAACTTCCAGTAATAAATAACGGTCATTGAGCGTATAGTCCGTTTCTTTATGGATCAGACGTTTAATACGCGAGTCATTGCGTCGTACGGTTTCACCCATCCAGGCCAGGTGATGCCAGGTAAGCAAATCAAACAGGTACTGGTCTTCCAGATAAAAAATAGTATCATGGTTATTAACAAACCATTCGGACATATTGGCCAGTTTCTGATACGCCGGAAACCGGTCAATCAGCCGCTCCCGGTTAGCCCGCAGACAATCCTGAATAATCTGCAGGCGCAAAGGTGGACTGGAGGGCAACTCTCTGGAGGTCAGATATACCAGTAAAGGATCTCGTAACGGCGTATTATGCTGCAGAAAATCAATAACCTGGTATTTATAATCTTCTATCTGTTCCAGTAAAGTGGGGGTGAAATTGACCACTGCACGTGCCCCCTTATTATTTTCCAGATGCACAACCATATCAATATAGTCTTTGATAACATGCAGATAAGTCCAGGGCAACTGGTATTCATTTTTTCTTAAATCTCGATATTCCGGCTGATGCATATGCCAGCACAGTACCACTTTTAATTTTTCTTCTGCCTTGTCTTCATTTGAAGATGTCACTGACTATTTTCCCCTTTTTTTAAATATAATTATTTTACCCAGCACCTCGTAAAGCCTCGTCCTTAAAGGTCGAGGATAGCAAAAGCAACAACCATTTCCCAAAAGCCTCGTCTTTTAAGGGATTTGGCATTTATTAAAGGACCTGAAATGCGCTGGCTATTTTTTGGCCTTTGAAGTTGTTGTATTGGTTGCATAGTGAGCTATGTGGACAAAGCAACAACTTTGAAGGACAGAAAATAAACAAGCAAGGTTGGCACTTTAATATTTGCCAACTCCCTAAGGCGAGGTGCCGGGTTTATCGGACGGTATGAAGTTTATCCCCGATCATATCAGACGTCACCAGCACAATGCCATTTTCACTGATCCGGAAATGTTCCCGGTCTGCTTCGGGATTAACGCCAATCTGGGTGCCTGAGGGGATATTGGTGCCTCTATCAATCACCGCACGTTTAATCACACAGTTCTGGCCGATTATAACATCCGGTAAAATAACGGAATCTTCCACCACTGAATAGGAATTAACTCGGACATTAGAAAACAGCAGGGAGTGACTGATTTTGGAACCAGAAATAATACAGCCGCCGGAAACCATGGAATCGACTGCCATACCACGGCGTTCATCATCATCAAATACAAATTTGGCCGGCGGCAGCTGTTCCTGATAAGTCCATATAGGCCATTTTTCATCGTAAAGATTCAATTCAGGAGAGACCCCGATTAATTCCTGATTGGCTTTCCAGAAGGCATCGATAGTACCCACATCCCGCCAGTATATCTGATTCTGCTCTTCTTTATTGTTAAAAGAATAAGCAAACGCCCGGTATTTTGTAACCACCTGAGGAATAATATCCTTACCAAAATCACGGCTGGATTCGACATTATCTGCGTCTTTAATTAATTGCTCTATCAAAAACCTGGTGTTAAAAATATAAATCCCCATAGAAGCCAGTGCTCTATCAGAAGAGCCCGGTACCGACTTTGGATGTTCTGGTTTCTCAGCAAATTCAACAATACGATTATCTTCATCAATGGCCATTACCCCAAATGCTTTAGCTTCTTCAACAGGCACTTCAAAACAGCCTACGGTTAAATCTGCCTGATTTTCATCATGACGGGCCAGCATAACACCATAGTCCATTTTATAAATATGATCCCCGGCCAGCACCAGTATATATTTGGGATTATGAGTTCGAATAATATCCAGGTTCTGATACAGGGCATCCGCTGTACCAAGATACCAGTTGTCCTTAATACGCTGCTGAGCAGGTAATAATTCTACAAACTCACCGAATTCACCACGAAAATGTCCCCAGCCCTGCTGGATATGGCGGATCAGCGAATGTGATTTATATTGAGTAGCCACTGCAATACGTCGAATACCCGAATTAACACAATTGGATAATGGAAAATCTATGATCCGAAATTTACCGCCAAAGGGTACACTGGGCTTGGCTCGCCAGGCAGTTAATTCTTTCAGACGGGAACCTTGCCCACCCGCCAAAATTATAGCCAGAGTGTCACGCGTAAGACGACTAACAAAACGATGTGGATTTTCAATAGACACTGGGGACTCCTGTTATAACAAACCAACATTTAAAACAATGCATAAACCTTTCCCTGATTATCAATAAATAGATTATGGAACATTTTTAAAAAAAATACAGTTTTTTGTTTTTATATTTAGAAAAAAAAATAATACTTTATTATCCCAGACTGATAAATTAATAACCATGATCACCATCAAATCTTTATATAATCATGGCCATTTTATTGCTCCGTATTGTTATGCTTATTTCATTCCGTTATGAATGTATTTATTAGCCTCTTATTCATAAAGGACTATTATAATAAATATAAATGACAGTATAATGAAGCTGATAACTCACGGCGTATTCTTAGGCAAGACCAGCAGGAACTGAAATCATGATCAAGAAGTATAAAAAATCACCCCTTCAGGAAGACCTGTCCCGAATTGTCCAGGCCCGGCATCATGATCCTTTTTCCGTACTGGGTTTCGACCGGGATCATCAGTTAATCCGTGTTTATATGCCCTATGCAGAACAGGTATCCCTGCTGCTCAATGAGCATAGCAAAGCACCGCTTAAGCGCTTACCTGAGAGTGATTTTTTTGAATGGCAGGGGGATATAAATTCTTTAGGTAATCATTATCAACTTAACTGGATTGATAAAAGTGGTTATCAACACAGTGCCTATGATCCCTATTGTTTTGGCCCGCAAATATCTGAATTTGATATGCACCTGTTCAGTGAAGGCAAGTTACTGCAGTGCTACAACATCCTTGGTTCCCATGAAAAAGAAGTGGACGGCATTAAGGGGATCCGGTTCGCAACCTGGGCCCCTAATGCTGAACGGGTCAGTGTTATTGGTGATTTTAATCAATGGGATGGCCGCACTCACCCCATGCGCGTGCGCGGCGGCAGCGGTATCTGGGAGTTATTTATCCCCGGGCTGGAAGCCGGTTCACTTTACAAGTATGAAATTTTAAATCGTCACACCGGGGAATTACTGGAAAAAATAGATCCCTATGCCCGTCAGTTTGAACAGCGCCCTGCTACCGCATCCATGACAACAGCCAGAGATACCTGGCAATGGCTGGATAATGACTGGATAAAATGTCGCCAGGAAGATCGCTGGCTGCACAGCCCCATGTCTATTTATGAAATGCACCTGGGTTCCTGGCAGCGTAATGAGCAGGGTAAATTTCTGAATTATCGTAAAATTGCTCATCGTCTGGTGGACTATCTTAAGCCTCTGGGCTTTACTCATATTGAATTATTACCGGTGACCGAACATCCGCTGGATGACTCCTGGGGCTATCAGGCCACAGGCTATTTTGCACCTACCAGCCGATTTGGCAATATAGATGACTTTAAATATTTTGTCGATTATTGCCACCAGCATGGCTTCGGTATTCTGGTGGACTGGGTTCCGGCACATTTTCCCAAAGATGCCCACGGTCTGGCTCGTTACGACGGCAGCGCTCTGTATGAACACGAAGATCCGCGCCTGGGTGAACATCAGGACTGGGGTACCCTGATTTATAATTATGGTCGAAATGAGGTTAAAAACTTTCTATTTGCCAGTGCTCTGTTCTGGATGGATGAATTTCATATTGATGGTTTAAGAGTGGATGCGGTAGCCTCCATGCTGTACCTGGACTATTCCCGTGAAGACGGACAGTGGCTGCCCAATAAATATGGCGGCAATGAAAACCTTGAAGCCATTGATTTTATCAAGGAACTGAATCATCTAACCCATGTTGAATACCCCGGTACGGTGGTAATTGCAGAGGAATCAACCTCCTGGCCGCAGGTCACACGACCCGGCTGGCTTGGTGGACTGGGCTTTACCATGAAATGGAATATGGGCTGGATGCACGATATTTTAAATTACATGCAGAAAGACCCGGTTTACCGTCATTATCACCATGATCAACTCACTTTTGGTCTGTTATACAGCTTTACAGAAAACTTTTTATTACCCTTCTCACACGATGAAGTGGTGCACGGCAAAGGCTCCATGCTGGAAAAGATGGTCGGAGATGACTGGCAGAAATTTGCCAATCTGCGTTTACTATACACTTTTATGTTTACTTATCCCGGAAAAAAACTGCTCTTTATGGGCTGTGAATTCGGACAGCGCTCAGAATGGAATTTTAATAATCAACTGAGCTGGAATGAACTGGAATCCCCCTACCATAATGGTATTAAGGATCTGGTCACCCAGTTGAACAAACTTTATACCGATGTTCCGGCATTACATTATTATGATTTTGATGCCCGGGGCTTTGACTGGGTTGATTGTCATGACTCGGCACAGTCGGTATTAATCTATCAACGTAACGGGCCGGAAGATTCCGTTATTATTGCTTTAAACTTTACTCCGGTTGCCAGAGAAAAATACCGTATTGGCGTTCCCTTTGGAGGTCATTATGAAGAATTATTAAATTCGGATTCCAGTTATTATAACGGTTCCAATACCGGTAATGAGGATCCCATTATCAGTGAACCCGTTCCCTGGATGGGCAAAGATCATTCTATCAGTATCACTCTGCCCCCATTAGCCGGTCTGATCATTAAATTAAAATAATAGCGGAGATTATTTTGGCAAGTACAAAAAAACACACCTCTGAAAAAACAGTCAGCGACAAAGTAAAAAAAAAGACGGCTACTAAGAAGCCTGCATCTAATAACAAAGTAACTAAGAGTAAGGTGACTAAAAGTAAAGTCACCAGGAGCCCTATAACTAAGAGCAGTGCAAAAAAGAAAGCGTCCAGAAAAACCAGACCTGAAACACCTCGTCATAAGGTTTTATTTGTCAGCAGTGAGTTACATCCGTTTGCCAAAACCGGAGGGCTGGGTGACGTCTCTTCCAGCCTGCCAAAAGCGCTCAAGGCATTGTATCAGGATATCCGGATTTTAATTCCAGCCTACCCCAGTGCGATTCAGACCGCCGAATCACTGAAATATGTGGATCGGATTGAATTACCTGCAAGCGGTTTCCCCGGTGATTTAGGACTTTCTAAAGGTATAAAGAGTGTATCAATTATTGAAACCCGTCTGCCTTCCAGCCATGTTAAGGTCTGGATGATTGAAAGTGAACTCTATAATCGTTCCGGCGGTCCTTATCAGGATGAAAATGCTCGGGAATGGGATGATAATGACAAACGCTTTGCGCTGTTAAACTATGTAGCAGTTGAAATCGCCATGGGGCGCAGTAATCTGAAGTGGCAGCCTGATATTGTTCATGGCAATGACTGGCAGACCGGTCTTATCAGTGCTCTGCTGGAACTGGAACATATTCAACACCAGCGAAAACGCCCGGCTACCCTTTTTACCATTCACAATATGGCTCATATGGGTGTTTTTTCCCGTGAACGGTTTGATGAATTACAGCTTGAACCCTCTTTATGGAGCCATCATGAACTCGAATTTCATGATAATTTTTCCTTTATTAAAGGCGGCCTGGTATTTTCTGACCGGGTTAATACTGTCAGCCCAACTTATGCCAGAGAAATACAGACTGAAGAATTCGGCTATGGCTTATACGGTCTGCTGGCTTACCGAAATGAGCGCTTATCGGGTATCTTAAACGGTATTGATATGAAGGAATGGGATCCTGCCAAAGATCCTCTGATCAAGAAAAATTATGCCATTAAAACCCTGGCCAATAAACAAAGCAATAAAACCGCCCTGCAGAAACAGTTTAATCTGCCGCGCAAAAAAAATGTACTATTACTGGGCATGGTAGCCAGACTGGTCTATCAGAAAGGGGTGGATTTAGTACTGGAATATATGAAAGAAATCCTGCATCTGCCGGTACAGATTGTTATTTTAGGTTCCGGCGATCTGGAACTTGAGTCCCGGTTACGCCAGTGGTCAATCAAACATCCAGAGCAAATTCAGCTTAAAATCGGCTATGATGAAGCGCTGTCACATCTGATAGAAGCAGGTTCCGATGCCTTTTTAATGCCTTCACGATTTGAACCCTGCGGTTTAAATCAACTTTATAGTTTGCGCTATGGCTCCATTCCTGTGGTCCGGGAAACCGGCGGCCTGGCCGATACTGTGGTACATGCTTCCAAGGAAAATCTGACCAATAATAGCGCCACCGGCATCGTTTTTCATGAAGACCACGGCTCCAGTCTGCTGGATGCCATTAATCTAACCAGTTTATTATTCCAGGATAAAAAAGTCTGGAAAAAACTCATGATCAACGGCATGAAACAGGAATTTTCCTGGAAAGAAAGTGCTAGAAAATATGTGGAACTATATAGTCAGGCGATTGAGGATAGAAATACGTACAAGGGCTGAGAGCAGCGTTAAGCAACAGCAGCCCACCCTCCGGGAGTTTAATCCGTATCGCAAAGATTATGATCCAGCTTGTTACGCCAGAACTGATCATTGCTGTCAAATAGTCTTGATGATACTTCAGGGCCCCAGGTTCCGGCGGGGTAGGTGTGTATATAGTCCTGTTCTTCCATCCAGGAACGCAGTACCGGATCAACAATTTTCCAGGCCCAGGAGACTTCATCATAGCGCAGAAACTGGGACTGATCGCCTTCCATTACTTCCAGCAATAAGGCTTCATAAGCATCTATATTAAACTTTTTGTCGCAACTGCAGGCTTCCAGCTGGGTGGTACGGGTTTCCAGTTCCAGACCGGCTTTTTTCACTTGCATTTCAATCCGCAGGCATTCTTCCGGTTGAATATTAATTAAAATCCAGTCGGGATCCATCTGTTCCAGAGCGGTATCCTTAAATAATTGCTGGGGCGGACGCTTAAAACGAATACCGACCAGGAAGTTGTTTTCCTTCATACGCTTACCGGTACGCAGGTAAAAGGGAACCCCTTTCCAGCGCCAGTTATCAATATACAACTTCATGGCGGCAAAGGTTTCAGTGGTACTGCCCTGGGCAATATCATCTTCTTCCAGATAACCGGGTATATTTTCACCGTCCACATGCCCTGAAGCATATTGTGCCCGAAAAGCGTGCATATTTACCGCATTACGGCTGATGGGACGGATAGAGCGCAGGACTTTTACTTTTTCATCACGCAGTGCATTGGCATCCAGATGCGCGGGCGGCTCCATAGCAACCAGAGCCAGCATCTGTAACAGATGACTCTGGATCATGTCACGCAGGGCGCCGGCAGAATCATAGTAATGAGAACGTCCGCCCACACCCGCCGTTTCTGCATGGGTGATCTGTACATGATCAATATAATTACGATTCCACAGCGGTTCCAGCAATAAATTGGCAAAACGGAACACCAGAATGTTCTGCACCGTATCCTTACCCAGATAGTGGTCAATACGAAATAACTGTTCTTCTCGAAAATGCTTGTGTAACCGGGTATTGAGTACTTCTGAACTTTCCAGATCATGGCCAAAAGGTTTTTCAATCACCAGACGACAATAACCATGCTGCTCTTCATGCAGTTTACTGGCCACCAGATTCTTGGTGGCTAAATGATAATCCTGCGGACGAATAGCCAGATAAAAAATATGATTCGCAGCAAAGAGTTCGGTATCTTCCAGTCGTTGACTCAATTCAATAAAGGATTCTTTGCTGCTTAAATCGCCTTGCTGAAAATGCAGGCGCTGGCGAAAGCGTTTAAAAACCTCTTCATTCAGACCGCCGCGAGCGTATTTTTTTATCTCGTTGAGCACTTCATCAGCCCATTGCTCATCACTCCAGTCTCTGCGGCCAAAACCCAGGATCGTCACTTCATCAGGTAAACGTCTGCCTTCTTCAAGATGATACAGTGCCGGTAATAATTTATTGTTACTCAAATGCCCGGTAACACCAAAAATAATCAGTGTACAGGCCTCTATCAGAGGACCATCAGGTTTTTTTATATGTGCATTCATCCTTTACTCATTACTCCAGTTATGATGGAAGAATTGCCCACGCGGCTGATCGACCCTTTCAAAAGTATGGGCACCAAAATAGTCACGCTGAGCCTGTAATAAATTAGCCGGTACCGTTGCACAGCGATAACCGTCATAAAAAGTCAGTGCCGCAGCAAAACCCGGAACCGGGATGCCAGACTCGACAGCACGAGCCACTGTTTTACGCCAGCCATTTTGAGCATCTGCTATAGCCGTCTGAAAGAAATCATCCAGCAGCAGGCTTTCCAGCTGAGCATTATTATCATAAGCCTGTTTGATGCTGTCCAGAAAGCGGCTGCGGATAATACAGCCGCCGCGCCACATCAGGGCAATACCGCCGTAATTCAGATTCCAGCCATATTCTCCGGCAGCCTGACGCATCAGCATATAGCCCTGAGTATAGGAAATAATTTTTGACGCATAGAGAGCATCTTTTACGGCATTAATATAGGAATTTTTTTCTTCAGCGCTATAACTGAACTGAGCATCCGGTGCAGCCAGGACTTTAGCTGCTTTGAGCCGTTCTGATTTCAGAGCCGATAGAAAGCGGGCAAATACCGCTTCACCAATCAGGGTTAGAGGTATGCCCAGTTCAAGGGAATTAATAGCCGTCCATTTGCCGGTACCCTTCTGTCCGGCAGTATCGAGAATTTTATCCACCAGAGGCAGACCGTCGCTATCTTTTACTTTTAGAATATGACTGGTAATTTCAATTAAATAGGAATTCAGCTCACCGTCATTCCACTGAGTAAATATATCGGCAATTTCATCCACACTTAAACCCAGAGCTTCGCGCATAAACTGATAGGCTTCACAGATCAGCTGCATATCTCCGTATTCGATACCATTATGCACCATTTTGACATAATGACCGGCACCCTCTTCACCAATCCAGTCACAGCAGGGCTGACCATCCACTTTAGCGCTAATGCTCTGTAATATACCCTTGACCAGCGGCCATCCCAGTTTATTACCACCCGGCATTATAGAGGGGCCATGTCGCGCACCTTCTTCACCACCGGAAATACCGTTGCCCATATAAATAATACCCTGTTCAGCCAGTTCAATAACACGACGGGTGGTATCGGTATACAGTGAGTTACCCCCGTCCATAATGATATCGCCCTTGTCCAGATGAGGCAGCAGCAGATCAATAAAATGGTCCACCACAACACCGGCTTTAACCATTAATAAAATGCGTCGGGGAGAACTTAACTGAGCAACAAATTGTTCAATAGAATGCGCGCCTGTAATTTGAGTATCTTTTGCCGGACCATTAATAAAATCATCAACTTTTGAGGTTGTTCGATTAAACACGGCCAGACGATAACCATGATCATTAATATTCAGAGCAAGATTCTGCCCCATTACCGCCAGTCCAATTAATCCAATATCGGCCTTATCCATGGTGACTCCAGAGTGTTTTAACAGCAAAAAAGAATTGTAAGTAGTATAAGTTTGATTGTGATTATTTACCAGCTTTGAGCGGGAGTTCTGCAGGGGACGTTTATTCCCCCTTCCTGCGAGATAGGGGTAGGGGTGGGGGACTAATTTAGATACAAGCCATTGTGATTTTAAACCCCTAATCCTAACCCAATAAACGGATGCACACTAACTAACAGCCTGAACCGCAATCGCGTTATTGGTATGGGTGATATTATTTTGCTCATCAACATAGACCAGGTCTGGATTATAGGATTTTAACTCCTGTTCATCCAGAATGGCATAAGCCGCAATAATAATTAAATCCCCGGGATCAGCTTTGTGTGCAGCCGCACCATTAATTGAAATAATACGGGAACCCGGCTCGGCCTTAATCGCATAAGTAGAAAAACGCTCGCCATTGGTAATATTGTAGATTTCTATCTGTTCGTATTCCAGAATACCGGCCGCTGACATTAATTCAGTATCAATGGCGCAGGAACCTTCATAGTCAAGCTCAGCATGAGTGACGGTAACCCGATGTAATTTGCATTTCAGCATTGAGCACTGCATTTAAACGATCCTGACTTAATTTTACCTGTGCGTTCTACACGTGTAATTTTAAAATGGGTCGCAATTTTACCATAAGGATCTGATTTTTTCAAAATCAGGCCATTCGTTAACGCTTAAGCTCAACACCCAGGTTATCAATTAAACGGGTGTTGCCCAGATAGGCGGCAGCCAGAATCACCAGCTCCCTGCTTGCCTTAGAGGCTACGGGTTGTGATAAATCAGGATGGCGAATTTTAATATAATCCGTTCTAAAACCATAACGATTTAATGACTCGAAGGCCGCTTGCTCCAGTTGAAGATAGTCTGTATTACCCGCCATAAGTTCCCGGGCAATCTTTTGCAGCTGCTGATAAATAAGGGCGGCCTGCTGTTTTTGCTGTTCCGTTAAATAACCGTTTCGGGAACTCATGGCCAGGCCGTTTTTTTCCCGTACAATGGGGTGAGACAGAATGTTTACCGGAAAACATAATTCCTTGACAAAGCGTTTAATCACAATTAACTGCTGGTAATCTTTTTCTCCAAAAACAGCGGTATCCGGCTGTACCATATTAAATAGTTTGGCCACAATGGTTGCCACACCGGTAAAGTGGCCCGGACGTGATTTTCCCTCCAGAATATCACTGATCCCCGGTACTATTATCTGGCTCTGGGCAGTTATCTGGCTCCGGGCAGTTATCTGGCTCCGGGCAGTTATTTTGCTCAGGGCAGTCTGCCCCTGGGTGACGCTAAAATCATCAGCAGGATAGATTTCTTCTACTGAGGGTGCAAACACGATATTACAACCAAGCGACTGCAGTTTTTCGGTATCGGCCTGCAGAGTTTTAGGGTATTTATCAAAATCCTCACCGGCACCAAATTGCAAGGGATTCACAAAAATACTGCAGACCACAATATCTGCTGTTTTACGAGCCATAGAGACTAATTGCAGATGCCCCTCATGCAGATTTCCCATGGTGGGTACAAAAGCAATTGTTCTGGCATCCTGTTTATATCTGGAAATATGCTCTTTAAGCTGGCTAACAGTATGAATTATCAGCATAAAACTTCACTCATCAAAGCGAAGAACAAGCTAATCAAAAACATGATCAGGCGTTGGAAACTCGCCAGTTTTTACCTGATGAACATAGTTTTTAAAGGCCTGCTGTATGGAGTGGGTTTCAGCCAGAAAATTTTTAACAAAACTGGGTGGATTGCCATGATGCAGACCCAGCATATCATAACAGACCAGCACCTGTGCATCGCATTCAGGCCCGGCACCAATGCCGATAACAGGAATATCAACCGACCCGGTAATCTGTGCTGCCAGCTCAGAGGGAACACATTCAAGCAGAATAATATCTGCCCCTGCCTGTTCCAGTGCTATGGCATCAGACAGGATCTGTTCTGCTTCTTCCCGGTTTCTGCCCTGTACTCTATAGCCTCCCATTTTATAGACCGACTGGGGTAATAAACCCAGATGTGAGCAGACAGCAATACCTCTTTCAGAAAGAAAACGAATGGTATCCAGCAGCATGGCTCCACCTTCGATTTTTACCATATGCGCACCACCTTCTGCAATCAGCCTGGCTGAATTCAGATATGCCTCCTCCTGACTGGCATCGGCAGCAAAGGGTAAATCCGTCATAATCAGAGACTGATGACAGACCCGTGAGACATTATGGGTATGATAAATCATTTCTTCCATGCTCACCGACAGGGTACTCTCCTGCCCTTTAACCACCATACCCAGTGAATCGCCGACCAGTATCACTTCTACTCCAGCCGCTTCCTGGGAACGAGCAAAGCTGGCATCATAAGCAGTCAGACAGGCAAAACGCTCACCATCCTGCTTCATTTTTTTGAGAGTTCTGATGGTAATTTTATGCATGGCTACAATCTCTCTGTAATTTATTTAGTCCTGACCAGTCCGTCTGTCCTGCCAGTGTTGCTAAAGCCCCCTGTCCCGGAATATTAATATCACCGGCAATTTCAAATAAAGGGTGGATCACAAAATTTCGAAATGCCAGCTGCGTATGCGGGACTTGCAGACTGTTAGTCGCTATTATTTGTTCTCCAAATAATAGTATATCAAGATCCAGGGTTCTTGCACTCCATTTTTCTGTTCTGATCCGTCCCTGCTGATCTTCAATAGCCTGCAGCTCAGATAATAATTGTATCGCCGTCAAATCTGTCTGTAACATGACCACGGCATTAATATAGTCATTTTGGGCTTTACTATCCGCCAGAGTCAGGGCCTTGCTCTGATAAAATGAAGAGACTTTCAGCAGCTCTGATTGTGGAATTCTGGCAATCCCTTCCAGTGCCATTTTAAGCTGCTGAGCCGGCTGATACAGATTACTGCCCAATCCAATATAAGTAATCATTGTTCCTGGTCATATTGTTGTTCTACCGCTGCTTCCACGGTTAATTTAAGCGCCCGTTTTTTTTTACGTCGCTTGCTTTTCTTCTGACCCCGACCCAGCTGGCTGCATATCTGTTCCTGTTCTTCCGGCGATCGGGTTTGTAAATCTGTCCACCAGTCACAGATGGTTTTCAGCTCATGTTCAGCCACAGATTCTCTGAGTAAAAGAAAGTCATAACCGGCCCTGAAACGTTTATTAGACAGGGTGCGTAATGCTCTTTTCCTGGTCGGGTGCTGTAGCTGATTCTGCATATGCCAGATGTCCCGCATCATCATGCTGAAGCGCCTGGGAATTGAGATATGGGCCTGCTGTCGGGTAATGACTTCCCGGCTGGCACTGATTAAGGCCTCTATTTCATGCTGCCCACGCTCAATAAAATGATTTTTATAATCCTGCATCGGATACCACAGCAGAACTGCCATAAAAAAAGCCGGATTAACCGATTTACCCTGAGCAATTCGTTCATCGGTATTACTTAATGCCTGCTCAATAATTTTTAATGTCCGGGAACTCTGTTGACCTGAACTTTTAAGAAGTACATCCGTTAAAGGAAACAGACACTCAAATAATTCATATTCGCACAGTAACTGAAAACACCTTAAACCATAACCACCCTGAAATAATTTGATGGTTTCATCAAACAGTCGCGCTACTGGAATACCCTCCAGCAGAGCTTTTAACTCAAAAATCAGTGCATGAGCCTGAGGCTCTATTTTAAAATCCAGTTTGGCTGCAAAACGTACCGCACGCAGCATGCGCACTGGATCTTCTCGATAACGGACAGCTGCATCACCAATCATACGCAGCACTTTGTTGTACAAATCCTGCATACCACCGGTAAAATCCACAATAGAATCATCACAAATATTATAATACAGAGCATTGACAGTAAAATCCCGGCGGATAGCATCTTCTTCCAGAGAACCATAGACATTATCCCGAATAATCCGCCCTTCTTCGTTTTTACCGGCATGAGTAGAAGCTTCACCTTCATGCGGACCACGAAAGGTAGCCACTTCAATCACATCCCGGCCAAATAAAATATGCGCCAGACGAAAACGCCGGCCAATCAGGCGGCAGTTGCGAAATAAAGCCTTGATTTCATCTGGATGAGCATCGGTGGCCACATCAAAATCTTTAGGTTTTTTACCCAGCAGCAGATCTCTGACCCCGCCCCCGACCAGATAAGCCTGATAACCTGCGTCTTTAAGACGATACAGAACTTTTAAGGCATTATTGCTGATATCGTCTCTGGCAATAGCATGTTCAGATTGCTTTATAATTGTTTTTTTTATTTTCATTCCCAATATTTTCCCACAGGCTGTTACCGTGCCATGACTAATGACTAATGACTAATGACTAATGACTAATGACTAATGACTAATGACTAACTAATTGTAAAGCCCATCCACATTACCCTTGCCGTATTTCATATTTTGAATAATCTCATGCCGCTTTAATGCAAAACCGTCAAAATCACAGAAATAATTAACTGCCAACCCCTTACTATAACCCATTGCTCCCGTTTCACGAATGGGTTGCCAGTGTGGTCTGGAACGCGGAAAAAAGACTTTTTTACCCTGTTTGTCGGTACTGCCATAGGCATAGTTTTTTATCTCACTGCTAGAACAGCGCAAACCATCATACATGACATTATCAGCCCCGTTAGGAGAGCGGATCACCAGGGTAAAGCGCACGACAGAATCTTCCCCAACCTGAAGGGATTTTCCATCCACCAGATATTTATAATTCCGATAGGCTGGCGGGCCAGCTACTTCAATCAGGTCTTCATCTGCAGGATAGTCCGGAATATTCGTAGCCCCTTCTTTCCAGACATAATCTTCAACATCGTTTTCCTGATATTCCTGGCTATAAGCGGGCAATCTGTCCCAGACATCTGCCATTAAAGGCATTACCAGCAACAAGGATAATAAAATACCGATCAGGGCAGCAGAGCAGTTTTTTAAATATTTGTTCATAAAAAGTCAGTTTAAATTCATTATTTTCTAAATAATGATAAATATTATCTTTACCATTAGCCGGGTCAACATTACAATCTATATGATTATACATGAATTTTGGTAAACAGGCGTATGACTGAAAAAAACAGGCTCAAATCAGATACCACAAACACCGATACCGGAGGCTTTGATTTTGAAAGCTCTCTAAATGAGCTGGAAAAACTGGTGGATGCCCTGGAAACAGGTGATCTGACTCTAGAACAGTCTTTACAGGACTTTGAGCGCGGTATAAAGCTGACCCGTGCCTGTCAGAATGCCCTGACAGAAGCCCAGCAGAAAGTACAGATCCTAATGGAAAAAAACGGCCGTACTTCTCTGGAAGATTTTGACTAAGGAATTGTAAACAAAAGTGCCAGCCTCGTTAGACAATTCGCTTAAATCTCTTATGGCATATTATCGACAACGTGTTGATAATTCATTGGAAGATATTATTAAACAACTCCCGGATATTGCCGGACAGCTGCACCGTGCCATGCATTATAGTGTTTTCAACGGCGGTAAGCGGGTGCGACCGCTACTGGTTTATTTAACCGGACAGGCTTTAAATGTAACCGACCGTGTGCAGGATTTACCTGCCTGTGCGGTAGAGTTTATCCATTGTTATTCTCTGGTACATGATGATATGCCCGCCATGGATGATGATGATTTACGCCGCGGCAAACCCACCTGTCATAAACAGTTTTCAGAGGCAACTGCTCTGCTGGCCGGAGATGCACTGCAGACTCTGGCATTTGAAACCCTGACCCGTAACCAGCAGCTTAATGACAGTCAGGCTCTGGCAATGGTCAGAGTCCTGGCACAGGCCAGCGGCGGCGCAGGAATGGCTGGCGGACAGGCAATCGATCTGGCCGCTACCGGACAGGCTCAGACTATGTCACTGGACGAATTAAAAACCATACATGCGCATAAAACCGGAGCCCTGATCCGTGCCAGTGTGCAATTAGGTGCCTTTTGTTTACCAGACGTATCAAATAACACTCTGGCGGCACTGGATCAATACGCAGCTAATATTGGCCTTTCGTTTCAGATCAAAGATGATATCCTGGATATTGAATCCGACACCCAGACCCTGGGTAAGCAGCAGGGTGCTGACATCAACCTGAATAAAGCAACCTATCCGGCACTGCTGGGACTCGAAGGTGCCCGGCGTATGGCCCTGCAATGCCATGAAGCTGCTCTGGACAGCCTCAGTAGCTTTGATAAAAAGGCTGAACCGCTACGCTGGTTGTCGGAGTATATTATTACGCGGGATTATTAAAGCAGCGTTCAGCACTGATCTTCAGCAATTCTCGCTGAATCCATCAGATTAAGCAAACCAAGACATCTCAGGGCAATAAAAAAGTAGTTTTCGCGCTAATTTTAAAAAAAGTCCAAAAAATTGCCAAATAAATTGAACTTTTTTGAATT
>JALVAL010000384.1 GCA_027011205.1 Gammaproteobacteria bacterium | reverse complement strand
ATGTATGTGGAGTTTACAGTATCGCAGACAATGGAGCATTTTCTAGGCTGTCATGTAAACGCATTCAACCATTTTAGAGCAGTACCTGAAAAGATCATGGTTGATAACCTCAAGAGCGCGGTGATCAAAAGGATCGTTCATATGTCTGAAGTTTTGTCAACAGGATATAGCCCAATTGTTTCATTTATTTTTTACAGCATAAATGAACAGTCAAAATTTTATAAAAAACGGAGGATGCAAGACATTAAATCAAACTAACCTTTGTCCTCAAAAAAAAGATAAGATTGATATAGCAGGATGAGCGGTTACCCGCAGACAGTGTATGCTCATATCCATGGACTCAGCAGTCTGTTGTTGCAATCAACAGTCTGCATTACCAATACTTCCTATAATCACCGCGGCCTTTATCCTTTTGTCTGGTTCTCTAGTGCTTATCCCGCCCGAGGGCGGGACTAACTGTACAACGATGCCAAGGGCCGGCCTCTGCCATATCTTACATCTCTCCATTTTAAAAATTATATATTATTAATAACTGGTACGCTTACTACTTGACCGAGTTCCCATATAAACCCAAGCAGTTCACGAGCGACAGCAACTTTAATCTTATTTTCATTCAAACCTCTTTTCCGTAAATGATAATATTTCTTACAAAGTCGTTTCTGTGCACGCCAGCTTATTGCCTTAACCTCACGACTGAGATTTTCCTGACGTTTAGATAATCCTTTACTTACTTTTGGCGGCAACCTATAACTGTTAATAATTTCTACCAGCATCCAGCGAATATGAGTATTTCCGCATTTTGTAATACCACCTTGTCGGCGTTTTGTACCACTACTATTCTCGGATGGCACGACACCAATATACGCCATTAACTGCCGTGGATGTGAAAAACGTCGAATATCTCCGAGTTCACTTATAATTGATGTTGCCGAAACCAGCTGAAAACCACGAAACCCCATTAATGCATCCAAAAGAGGTTTTCTATACCAATCATCAGTAAGTTTTTTCATTTGTTCAGTAATATGCTGTTCCTGTGCTATTAACATATCAATACGCTGCAAAGACTCTTCCAATACGATCTTCTGTGCAGGATGAGGAAGAACAAGTTCACGCAGATAACGCATATGAGCCTCTGTCCAGCGAATTTTTCCGGGATAATGATAGCCATTTCTAAGCAGAAAACCGCCAAGTTGCAGCTTTGCCTGCTTGCGAGCACCGACAATGTCAGTACGTGCGCGTGAAACATCACGTATAACTTCATCTTTTTCAAATGGAATATGAACAAATTTAAGATCACCGGAACGGAGCAGCCTAGCCATTTTCTTTGCATCCCGACGATCGGTTTTAATACGGTCGGTACTCTTGGGGATTGATGTAGGGACAACAACATGACAGTCAAAGTTTAGTTTTATTAAACGCCTGGCAAGAACAAAACCTGTCGGACCGGCTTCGTAACATATAGACACATCCTCCTTTTTGAGATCATACTTTTTGAGTAATTTTCGTAGTGCAGCAATAAATCTGCCCAAATCCGCAGATACTTTTCCATATATTTCAGGTTAAGACTTTCCTTCAAAAGCGATACCTATAACATTTTTTTCCTTGTGTGTATCTATACTTATATATAACTTAGTCATTGGCGTGTTCCTTTCCTTGTTGGGTTTAGTATTTATCTGCGGTGCACCAACACCGCAGACGCGCCTGCCCTGCATAGCCTTTGCCGGAGCATTGGCTATTACTTTAACATATTTAATAACGAATGAAAGCCAGACTTCAGACATAGGGTCTGGACAATCGCCGGTTTTCAACGCTAAATATCTGGATTTTGCCAATCATTACGGCTTTAAGATTAAAGCCTGCGGAGTTGCTAAAGGCAACGAGAAAGGTCGTGTTGAGAATGCGGTCGGTTATGTAAAAAAGAGTTTTCTGGGCGGTCTTGATATGCCGGAGTTTTCGGTAGTTAACCCGGGAGCACGGCAATGGATGGATGAGGTGGCTAATGTTCGTATACATGGGACGACCAAAAAACATCCGGTTGATGTGTTTAAAAA
>JALVAL010000383.1 GCA_027011205.1 Gammaproteobacteria bacterium | reverse complement strand
TATAGTATTAATCAGCTCTTACTTAAATTTAACTTAATCACCTGATAAATATACAATTATGGATTTCATAGAAGAAATCCAGATAAAAAAGTCCCGGGATCATTATATTTCTCATCTTAACAAAAGAAATATTAAACAAACAGCTCTACGATGGTTTGTTTTTTACGCTGAACAATAGATTAAAGCAAATTCCACTACAAAATTAAAATACCATACCGCAGAAATGCTGAATCAGTATTTCTCCAGAATAGACTGAAACAATAACATTATTGATATCAGAGTCTTTTATTTTACCATTATCAGTATTGAAAGATGATTCCTGGTATCTTCTACCTTATAATCTACCTATGCAAGATTACCCTATCCATTCCGTTCTTGATGAACTTAAACACTGCTTGAATCAATATCATCGTCTTATTTTACAGGCATCGCCCGGTGCTGGTAAAACCACTATTGTGCCGCTGGCTCTGCTGGATCAGCCATGGTTAAATGGCAAACAGATTATTATTCTGGAACCCAGACGGCTGGCAACCCGCAGTGCAGCGGCAAGAATGGCTGACTTGCTGGTCGAGGAAGTCGGGCAAACTGTAGGCTATCAGATCAGGCAGGATAAAAAAATCAGTCATAAAACCCGGATACTGGTGGTTACTGAGGGTATATTAACCCGTAAACTGCAGGCTGATCCGGAACTGTCTGGGGTGGGACTGGTTATTTTTGATGAATTTCATGAACGTAGTCTGCACGCGGATCTGTCCCTGGCATTTTGTCTGCAAAGTCAGGAAATTCTCAACAACCGTATGAAAATACTGATTATGTCAGCCACTTTAAATACTCAGGCTTTATCCGACAAACTGAATACAGATGACTTTAAAGCCCCCTCATTATGCAGTAAGGGACGCAGTTATCCGGTTGATATTATTTATCGAAAAGCTCATCTGCCTGCTATTGACTATAAGAACCTGCTCAGTGCCGTAGTTCAACAGACTTTGAACGCCCTGTCTGAACAGCCAGGAAATATTCTGGTTTTTCTGCCCGGTGCTGGAGAAATAACACGACTGGCACAGCTTTTATCCGGGCAGTTAAGCGACGATAAAAATATTATTATTGCACCACTGTATGGAGATTTAACTAAAGCAGAACAGGATCAGGCTATTGCACCCACCGCCAAGGGGATTCGAAAAATTGTTCTGGCCACTAATATCGCACAGACCAGTTTAACCATTGAAGGTATTAATATTGTTATTGATTCCGGTTTACAACGTCAGTCTCATTTTGATCCGGACTCCGGTATGAGCGGATTACATACACTTAAAATTGCTCAGGATTCTGCTGCCCAGCGCAGCGGCCGGGCTGGTCGTCTGGGGCCGGGACTCAGTTACCGCTTATGGACTGAAAGTCAGCAAAAACATCTGTCCAAACATGAAACACCAGAAATTCTCAATTCTGATCTGGCTCCTGTAATACTGGAACTGGCTCAATGGGGTGTTGTCAATATGGAAGAATTGATCTGGCTGGATTTACCATCACAGGGTCATATCGCACAGGCTAAAGAATTATTACGCGGCTTGCAGGCTATTGATCATCTCGATGCCATCACCTCTCATGGTAAAAAAATATTAGCGCTGGGGCTGCATCCCAGGCTGGCCCATATGATTTTAACAGCTCAGCATTATACGGCTGACACGTTTAACCCGGTTGAAACAGCCTCTCTGGTAGCGGCGGTATTAACTGAGAAAGATATTTTTTTAAAGCGTCACGTTGGAGCTCACGTTGGAGATAGCGCAGACCGTGATTATGATATAGTTAATCGGATTTTATTATTAAAAAATCTGAATAACAACAGCCATTCTCAGCATCATATCAATAAGCATCAGGTTCACAGAGTTCGAAAAACTTCCCGCGATTATCAAAGACGACTTAATTCTATCGTTGCTAAAATCACAGCAGATAAATCACTGGCAATGATATCTGAAACTGAATTTATCGGCATTCTAGTCGCTCATGCTTATCCCGATCGCATAGCCCAGTTAAGAAATAATACGGCGCAGCGGTATTT
>JALVAL010000382.1 GCA_027011205.1 Gammaproteobacteria bacterium | reverse complement strand
GGGCAGGAAGTATAATATTATTAAGCCAGCCGAGAAAAATATAACCTAATCCGGGAAATAATGACAATACCTGTATAATTAGGATATGTTTGTGTAAAAAGGAATAGAATGTTTTATTTGGCATTACAATTCATTTAACATGAATTATCGATAAAGTCTAGTTTTTACCCAGAACTTCGTAATGCCTCGTTCCTAAAGTCAGGGATAGCAGAGGTGACAATAATTTCCCCAATGCCTCGTCTTTTAAGGCGAGGAGTGTGCTGGGCTGAAAGCCTGGGTGATAAAAAAACAGATAATAGATGCAAGATTAACTGCCCCTGGTCACTTAAGAGAAGGCTGGTCAGAAATTGTAAATCTGCATAATGGTTTCCAGCTCTGTTACTATTCTGTCCTGATCAATCCGGGCTATTCCTTTTAGTTCCGGGTATTCCTTACCTTCTCTATGGCCGATAATTAATTCATAAACATAACTGCAGCCCCGTTGGGCAATACTTTCAATCGTATCATCGTATTGCAAGGGATCAATATCGGCACTACTGGTGCCAAACCAGAAGTCCATACCTTTTTCCAGAAATTCCTTATAGGGGAGGTAATGGGAACCATCGCAGGAAAAGTTGAGACTGATCATACCATTGATAATATTGATAGAGCCGGCTCTTAAATAAATGGTTTCATCAGCAAAGCGCAATTGTTTAAAATATTCAAATATTTTTAGAATATCATCTTCAGGGACACAGGCCAGTCCAGAATAGGCGCGTCTTGGATAAGCCAGACAAATATCCGGGTCATTCAGTTCATTCATACTCAGCAGACGATAGTTATAGGGATCATCAATTAACCAGATAGTCACTCGGCTGCTGGAAAAATGGAATTTACCATGAAAAACACCATGTTCAAAAATCAGCACTTTCATTAAGGCAAAAACATTATCAATATTATTGTCCATTTCGCTTTGCAGTCGTTGCTGGGCAAACAAACCGCTGCGAATGGCCGGGTCACCTTTAATTTGCTGCCATATATAATTTTCTTTATATAAATGATTGGTACCCGGCAGCTCTCGTAAATCGTAGTCCACACCCAGATAGCCGATAAGTTTATTTTTTTCATTTTTTATAACATGAATAGCTGTGACTGATGGGCGTTTATTATGTTTACTGATATAAGCTTCAGACAGGGAAAATTCATTATTATTAAAGTCACTTTGCATATAAGGTCGGCTGGAACGATCTCTGTTCAAACTACCGGGATCAGCACCATCTTTGTATATTGTGCGGGTGATCTGAATACCATTGGCATCCATCACATATAAATATTTACAATATTTATAGTTAGGAAAAGTATTCTGTAAATGTGCTTCCAGTTTTTGAGGCTGATCCATATCTTCGGACAGGATCTGCGCCAGTTCGGAAAGTGGATACTTTAAAAGATTAACCAGAATCCTTCTTTGTTCGGCAATAGTTTCTTGTAATATTGTTCTCATAGCGGTTATTTTTGCATATTGACCAAAAATTGTTAACAGGAAATGAATATTATTGTTCTGGGCTTAATCGTTCTGTGAGAAAAATTAAGAAACCTGATACAATACCGCTCTTTAAGAAAATACGATCCAGATAAGACTATGAGTAAACATATTATTAAAATTGCTACCCGAAAAAGCCCTCTGGCCTTATGGCAGGCTTATTTTGTCCGAGATGAGCTATTAAAGCATCATCAGGAGCTGGAGGTTGAGCTGGTTAAAATGGTCTCCAAAGGAGACAAAATCCTGGATGTCCCTCTGGCCAAAGTCGGTGGCAAGGGCCTGTTTGTCAAAGAACTGGAAGCCGGTCTGCAGGCAGGGGATGCGGATATCGCAGTTCACTCCATGAAAGACGTGCCGGTAGAATTTCCTGAAGGACTGCATCTGGCGGTCATTTGCGAACGAGAAGATCCGCGTGATGCGTTTGTATCTAATAACTATGAACAACTGGATGATTTACCTCAGGGTGCTGTGGTTGGTACTTCCAGCTTGCGTCGTCAGAGTCAGTTATTAAAATATCGTCCGGATTTACAGATTAAATTTTTACGCGGAAATGTAAATACCCGTCTGCAGAAACTGGATGACGGTAAATATGATGCCATTATTCTGGCGGCGGCGGGTTTAATCCGTCTGGAAATGAAAGATCGTATTCGCAGTTTTCTGACCACTGAACAAAGCCTTCCGGCCATGGGGCAGGGTGCCGTGGGTATTGAATGTCGGGTTGATGATGAACTCACCCATCGCTTAATTGCACCTCTGGCACATGAAGAAACCACTATCCGGTTAACAGCTGAACGGGCCTTGAATAAGCGTCTGGAAGGCGGTTGTCAGGTACCCATTGGGGGATTTGCTGAACTTGAAGGTGATCAGCTTTCAATGCGTGCCTTTGTTTGTTCTCCTGACGGGAAAAATTTGGTTGAAGGCTCTATTTCCGGTGCTGCTGATCAGGCTGAACAAATGGGTATAGAACTGGCCGATGATTTGTTATCTCGAGGTGCCGGAGAGATTCTGGCCGAAGTGTATAATAATGGTGCAGGATAAAATACAGGCTCCTGGTATCCAATCTGTTACTTATTTAACTTCTGACAAACTTCATTAATGCCCTGTAAAATGCGGGGTGTATGCCGCACCAGATGATCCGGATTCACTGCATAGAGTCTATTGTTTTTAACCGCACGGATAAATGGCCATTGCAGCCAGCGCTGCAGCCATTGTTTTGAAGATTCTGCCATGCCGGTGGCAATAATAACCTGCGGATCTTCTTCCAGTATGGCTTCTATGGAAGGTGTACTGGTCAGTCCTTTGGCCTGGGCAAAGATATTCTCGCCACCGCAGAATTCAATGACTCTGGAAATCAGGTGTTCACCATTGACACTCATTAACGGGTTATTCCAGATCTGAATAAAGGTTTTCAGCCGTTTTTTATGTGGGTCTTTTTTATAGCGTGTTTTTAATTGCTCAAATCGCTTTATAAAGTCAGTGGCGCTTTGTTGTGCCGTTGGCTCTGTGCCTGATAACAGTCCCAGCTTGCGGATGGTTTGGGGTATCTGCATAAAATCTCTGGGTTCACTGATATAAACCGTTAAGCCTAATTGCTGCAGTTGCTGAATCTGATGTTCAGGGTTGCCGCTTTTCCAGGCAATAACAAGATCCGGCTGCAATGCCAGGATACGTTCAATATCCAGAGAATCATAACTGCCGATTTGCGGGATTTTTTTTGCCTGTGGCGGATAGTCGCTATAGCTGACAACGCCAATAAGCTTATTGCCGCCACCGGCAGCAAATACCAGTTCAGTAATACCAGGAGACAGGCTGATAATTCTACGGGCAGGTTGTTTCAGGCTAATATTCTGTCCGCTGTCATCTATAATATTAATTCTTGCTTGTATAGATAAAGGTATGAATAATAATAGAAATAATGTGATGGTTCTGAGGTTCATAATATAATTAGTCGTTAGTCGTTAGTCGTTAGATGTAAGTCGTTTTTATGGGGGATAAATATGGTGTGTTCCTGGTTTTTCAGAGTCTGTACCGGGCATTGATACAAGCGGCTCAGGTTTTCAGTGTTTAATATGCTCTTTGCTTCTCCAGAAATACATTCACCATTATCCAGTAATAAAATGTGATCACAATAACGCCAGGCCAGATTGGGATCATGAATTACCATTATGCCACAATATCTGGTTTTAAATTTATGTTGTAATAAAGTTAAAACATCCAGCTGAGCTTTTATATCCAGATGATTAACCGGTTCATCCAGCAGGTAGTATTCAGGATTTTGGGTTAGCAGTGTAGCCAGGTTTAAACGTCTTTTTTCACCACCGGAAAGGGTATTGATGGAACGTTCAGAAAAACTGTCCAGTGCAACCTTTTGTAACGCCTGCCGAGCCAGATTTTTATCCTTATTATTTTCCCACTGTAGTGAGTGGACAAAGGGATGACGACCAATCAGTACCGCTTCCATAACACTGCAGGGAAAATTGTATTCATATTCCTGCAGCATTAAACCCATTTTTCGAGCTCGTTCTATGGGTTTATAAGTGAGTAGGGGAGTATTATCCAGTAATACTTTACCACTATCCGCTTTTCTCAGTCCCATCAGGCATTGCAGTAAGGTGCTTTTCCCCACACCGTTAATGCCCATAATGCCCCAGAATTCTCCCGGCTTAAAGCTCATACTGAGTTGACGGCAAACGGATTTTCCGCCAACGGAAACAGTCAGTGACTCCAGAGCTAATGCCATTAGTGACTCCTGCGCAGCAGATAAAGAAACAGGGGCACACCAATTAAGGCAGTTAATACCCCTACAGGCAATTGCTGGGGAGCCAGTATGGTACGTGCCATCGTATCGGCAATAACCAGCAGAGAACCCCCGGTTAAGGCACTGGCAGGCAGTAATAAGCGGTGATCATTGCCAATAAGTAGACGTACCAGATGAGGGATCACCAGTCCCACAAAACCAATACTGCCTGCCAGAGAAATAGCACCGGCAGTTAATAAGGAGGATAAAAAGAAAATAATAGTGCGTAATTTTCTGCTGTCTACGCCGAGACTGCCTGCCTGTAAATCGCCCCAGAGCATGATATTAAGCTGTCGGCTGATCACTAATGAGCCAGCCAGTCCTAAAAGGAGAATAATAAAAGAGGGCAGCACGGGACGGTTATAACTTAAATCACCCATTAGCCAGAATAACATTCCATGGATACGTTCTGCCGGGGCAATGACCAGCACGAAACTGATTAAGGCTCCCCAGCCGGAGGCCAGTATAATACCGGTTAGTAATAAACGTGAAATAGTCCAGCCGCCCTGACTGTGAGCAAAGCTGAAAACCAGAAAAATAGAGGCCAGAGCGCCTAAAAAAGCACTGCCGGTTAACCAGAAACTGCCCAACCCGGCCAGCATGGATAATAACGCCGCTAAGGCCGAACCACCAGAGACACCTAATACATAGGGATCGGCCAGTGGATTACGCAATAATACCTGCATTAATACACCGGCCAGTGATAATAACGCACCAGCAGTAAACGCTGCAAATGCTCTGGGCAGACGTAAATCAAAAATCAGGCTGTGGTAAAAAGGGGACGCAGTATGACTGAGCAGGTTCGACAGTTCCTGTAAAGGAATGCAGACCGAACCGGTCAGCATGGCAAATATAAAACTGAATAGAGAAAGTATAAGCAGTAAAGCAAAAAAAATAACAGGATGCTGTTTTAACGTCATTATGTCAGGAGTATAAACCATCTCTCCTCCCAATGGGAGGGGAGAAACAGGGAGACCTGTTACATGTTGTAATGAATGGATGTGAATACAAATCGGTCGGGTTGTTTGTAATCATAGCCACCCTGTTTTGTCAGCACATAGTCTTTATCAAACAGGTTATCGACTTTTGCTTTTAGCGACCAGTGTTTATCAAACTGCCAGGCTGCTCGAATATTCATCAGACCATAACCAGAGAGTTCTTCTCGTTCACCGGTTTTATTATAGCGTCTTGAGCTGGCCGTGACGGATGCACCGTAGCTAAAGGCACCCGTCGTGTTATCAAGTGACAGATTGAGGTTTCTTTTACTTCTTCGGGGCAAAATTAATCCCGTTTTTTCATCAACTGGGTTGATAAAAGAGGCATTAGCGCTGAATTGCCAGCCAAAAATTTTGGTGGCAACGGTTAATTCAAAGCCATCAATACTGGCTTTACTGACATTTTCCATCATGCTAACCGCAGGAAAAGAATTGACAAAAGTAATTAAATTATCAACTTTAGTATCAAAATAATGAGCAGTCCAGAAAGTTTTTCCGGTTGTTATTTCAACACCAAAATCAAAACTTTCTGATTCTTCTGGCTTGAGATCAGGATTCCCGGCAAAAAAAGCATCGGCAGGCCAGTACAGATCATTAAATGTGGGTGCTTTAAAGGCGGTGCCATATGAAGTGGTGATACGAACATGTTTATCAAGATTAAAGCCAGTACCAATACTCCAGGTGTTGTGTGAAGCAAATGCCTCATTATCATCATAACGCCAGGAAAATTGAGTATCAAAAAAATCGCCATAATAGAGATATTGTGAATAAAAAGCATTATTCCAACGGCTGTCTTCAGCGTAGTCAGTTGAGCTGTCTATTTTATCTTCTTTATAATCCAGGCCCAGTGTTAAGAGATCCGACGAGTCACGAACAGCAATATCATTTTGCCAGTTCACAACGTAGGTTTTGGTATTAAATTTAGATTTGGGAGCAACAAAATAAATATTAGATGGCCCCAGATTATGTAATCTATTTTTCTGTTTGTCATCGCTGCGACTGATCTTTAGCTGGCTGCTCCAGTCTTCAGTCACTTTGTATTGCAAAGCACCACTTAAAACCTGTTCGACAAAATCCGTGTGGGTTTTTTTGTAACTATAACCATCAAATTCTGATTTTCCCTGGCTTCTTAAAAACAGGCCGGATATGCTGAGATCATTATTGATTTTATGACTGGCATTAAATGATGCGGAATAATTTTCATAAGCATCGTCATCTTTATCTGCAGAATTAATTGTGCCAAAAGAATCACGACCATAAAAATCATAACCATCAGTATTAAAAATGGAGATACCACTGCCAAAATGAGAAGTTTCATTCCCATCTGAATAGCTGGCTGTTGCCTGCGTGGTATTATCAGAGCCAAATCCGATACTGGCTGTTGCTGTGTTTTTCACATCTTTGTTAGTGAAAATCTGAATCACTCCACCAATGGCATCAGAGCCGTATAAACTTGAACGAGGACCGCGAACTATTTCAATTCGTTCCACCTGTGAAATGGGTAAGTACTGAATCGCTGTCGTCCCGGATGTGGCAGAACGAATCGGGACACCATCAATAAGGTAGAGAATGTGATCGGTATTGGTGCCTCGTAGTGATATACCGGCATTACTGCCAAATCCGCCATTGCTGGTAAAACTGACTCCGGGTGTCATTCTGAGCACTTCTGTAATGGATGTCGCCTGTAAACGAGTAATGTCTTTGCGTGTAATAATGGTTACCGGTGCAATGGTTTCATCCACAGTATTGGCGGTTCTGTTTGCAGTGACAATAATCTCGGGCATATCTTCTGCCTGAGCATGGATGGAAATTAATGGCGTTATTAACAGACTTAAAGCAGAAACTGTTTGAATGGCAGGTAATTTATACATCTTTATTTCCCAGGTCACACGCCCCGTGTGAATAAAATGAATACAAAAGCGGTGGGATTAAAGAAGGGATCAGGGAAAACAGCGAATAAACTGAATAATATCTGACCCTGTTATGCCCTCCGCAAACATAAGGTTTTTGTTGCTGTCTTATGGTCGGTCTCCGGGCTTATGAAGAACTGCACTTTGATTAAAAAGCGAGTTAACGAAAATGCCTTCCCATACCAATATGCTGATACAGTGGCAGATACTTTCATACTTC
>JALVAL010000381.1 GCA_027011205.1 Gammaproteobacteria bacterium | reverse complement strand
GCTGGGCCGGCAGGATTCGAACCTGCGCATGCCAGGATCAAAACCTGGTGCCTTACCGCTTGGCGACGGCCCAACAATAACCGAGCATAATATGTTTCCAACATATAGTCTTTACATATCAGGTAGTCAACTTTAATGATAGAACCCACATACAATATGAAATTCTATATAAATATGACGCCTTGCCAAAAAGGTGGGTGGATTATACGCTGAAATTTTTTATTTGTCACACCCAAAAGTTAAATTTTTTATTTTTTCTTTATATCTGGTTTGGGGGGTTCGGGCGAGCTTTGCCGTTTCTAACAAAAAATTTTTTTAATCTACTGAATATAAAGGTGAAATATTACAGCCCTGAGCATAAAAGCCCTGTAAACTTTCTGGTTTTTGCTCCAGAATCTTTTGCGCTTCCGCTTCTGAATCAACCGGAGCAAAAACACAGGCTCCTGTTCCAGTCATTCTTGCCGGAGCAAACTGACCCAGCCATTGTATTGCCTCTCCCACTTCAGGGTATTGTCGACAGACAACATCTTCACAGACATTATGACCTTCACCAGCCAGAAAGCGGTTAATATCCAGTGGTGAACAATCTCTTTTCAGGGTCTCTGAGGCAAAAATTTCTGCAGTAGACACTGAAACTTGCGGCACCAGTACCACATACCAGGGCTCATCCAGTTGTACTGGTGATAAATCTTCCCCAACGCCTTCAGCCCAGGCCGCATAACCATGAATAAAAACGGGAATATCGGCTCCAAGTTTTACTCCCAGACGAGCCAGTTCCCCCAGATCCAGATTCATACCCCAGAGCTGATTCAGAGCCACCAGGGTAGTTGCTGCATTGCTACTGCCACCGCCCAGGCCACCACCCATAGGCAGTTTTTTATTAATTTGAATACTAATGCCTTTCGGACGGTTAGAAATATTCTGTAATAATCGTGCTGCACGTACGACCAGATTATCTTCCGCTGCAACCCCTTCAAGTGGGGTTTCCAGTATAATATTTATATCATCCCGCAGGACAAAGCTCAGTTCATCGGCATGATTTAAAAACTGAAAGACTGTCTGCAGTTCGTGATAGCCATCTTCACGCTGACCGGTAATATGTAAAAAGCGGTTAATCTTGGCAGGTGCCAGCCAGGTTTTATTCAAATGTATTAATCCTTATTTTTTTAGAAGCTCTTGACCAGTTCAGCATAATTGTGCGTTTTATAGTGTGTTATAACGCCAGTGCCTGCTCAGCCAGTAACCACTGACTGATAATAATTTTAATTTTCAGGTCATTTTTGGTCACAATTATTTTTTTAGGTAATGTCAGCTCCCCAACCTGCAGCCATTTAGAATATTGAATAAGCCAGCCCTGCTGTACAATCTCGCTGATCCGGCCTGCATTATTATAATGGAATATTACAGCAATATCAGGTTCTGCTACTCCATGCAGCCAGTAATGCAGAGAGTTAACCGGAAAGATCCAGCCGGTTTCCTGTAAAATAAGTTGTTCCAGGTCATTGCTGCTGCGTTCTATGGCTGGGGTTTTCAGGAGAATATCTGAACCCATCTGACTGATCTGTAATTGTGTTTCTCCCAGCGGCCCGGTAAAACGAATTTTAAAATTATTAGCCTGTTGAATCCAGTTAAAATGGGCATACCAGTTTTCTTCACCTCTAATAGCACTGATACGGCCATTGGCGGTCCAGTTCTCTGGAATAGACCGCTTTGATATAGAAAGTTCTGGAATTGTATCAGCTGAAGATGGAATTTCCGTTTGAATTGTTGTACAGGCCGAAATAAAGACCAGGAGTAGACATAATCCGGCAAATAAAAATGAACGAAATAGCATTTATTTCTGCTTTAATCTTAACAGCTATTTAAGATAGCGGCCGGTTGTACTGACCAGCACCTGATGTTGCGGATGTTTTTTTAACGCCTTCTTCCAGATAGTACGTGCCTCCTGCGTCTCTCCTAACACCCAGAGCACTTCACCATAATGTGCTGCTATTTCCGGATCCTGGTCCTGGTCATAGGCTTTTTTCAGATATCCAGCGGCTTCCTTTGCACGACCAAGTTTATACAATACCCATCCCATACTGTCCAGAGTAGCAACGTCTTCAGAATCAATTTTCAAGGCACTTTCTATGTATTGTAACGCCTCCTGATAACGATCAGTTCTATCGGCCAGAGTGTATCCCAGAGCATTAAGAGCCTGATTATCTTTAGGATTTTCCGAAAGAATAGTATGCAGATCCTTTTCCAGTAAATCAATTCGATCAATTTTTTCTGCCAGCATGGCCCGGCCATAAAGAAGATCATGATCATTGGGTGACAGACTCAGGGCCTGAGTATAAGTCTCATAAGCTTTTTTATAATCTTTTGCCTGGGAATAAATCTCCGCTTTTATCTGCAGAATATCTTTGCTTTGCTTACTATTATTGGCCTGAGAATGATCCAGCAGCTTAAAGGCCTGATCAAATTTTTTCTGCTGCGAATAAACGACTGCCAGTCCAAGCCATGCTTCAAATGTATATCGGCCATGTTTAACCCGTTTAAACCAGGTTTCCGCCTCAGCATAATTTTCCCGACCTGCTTCCAGCTGTGCTATAAAATAGGCTGCTTCACTGGCATATAAACGAAAGGCATACAAACGTTCAAGATACTCTCTGGCATCATCCAGATGATTAATTTCTATCGCTAACAGACTGATGGCAAACAGTACTTCCGGATTAAGGTCTTTATCTGCCAGGCGTTTGATCTGAATATCTGCCTGTTGGTACTCTTTAGCGGCTACCAGCATACGCGCCAGTTCCAGTCGCAAGCTAATACTATCAGGTTGTTTTGTTACCAGTTTTTCTAAAATAGCAATAGCTTCCTGAGGCCGTTTCTGCTTTTTTAGCAACTGAATTTTAAGCATATTGGCATCCAGATAATCCGGCTTAAGGGCCAGTGCTTCATTAAGGTATCGCTCAGCTCCTGCTGTATCACCCAGTTTAAAGGACAGTTTTGCCTGGTTCAATTTCACAACCGGACGATTTTCATAACCCTGTGCCAGTTGCGCAAACAGGGCTTTAAGGCGTTCAGGCTCTTTAATATGATCCAGCAGCCCTACTGCACGTTGAAAACCCTCATCAAAGTTTCCACTCAGGCTGATTATTTTTTTAAGATAAATCATAGCCTGCTGATCCTGTTTTCTGGTTATCAGGGAAGAGGCATAAATCTGCTGTACGTCAATATTATCAGGTTGAAGCTCAGACCAGAGCTGCACAGCTTTAAAGGTTTGTTCATCATTTTTGGAAAACAGGGTGACACGAGTGGCCTTTTTTGCCAGGCGGCTGTCACGTGTCTGTTGTGCGGCTCGATAATATTTTTCAAAAGCCAGATCATAGTCCTTACGCTGTAAAGCCATTTCAGCCAGCATAAGATCATAGAGTAAACCGCCCGTCATTTCATTGACTGGGAGGTCCTGCACGGTCTTTTTGTCTGTAGCCACTGACTTTGTTGACGTGGAGACATCCTGCTGCAGTGCAGGCGTAGTATCTGGCTGCTTTGCTCCATTGTCTGTACTGGATACCGAGGCACAACCGCTAAAAGTGATACTGGAGGCAATAATTAGCAACCACGCCAGGAATGGATTTTTTGTTACTTTAGTAAATAGCTTAAAAGGCATTTTTTCTCCCGACATTTTTTTCTGCAAACTTTTATCTCCATGTAATGATCTTGAATATATATCTTATTATTAGAGTTTTTTTTATTGACTTAGTTCCAGCCCATTTATCATCAACATTTTTAATGTTTATACCACAATGATAGTCAATTTGACTAAAATTTGTATTAAAATGCGACAGAGCTTGAGTTTTGGGTAAAATTTACGCAAAATGCCCTGTTTATATCAGATAATTAGAGAATCCTTTTAAAGATACTTTTACGGGTAACTACTCAGCAAAAATTAAATCTATAAGAGTATCAGGCTCTTGAGACTGTAATTTTTGCTCATTATGTTACCTTGTTTCCAGAGGGATTTAAGGTTTACTTAAAATAAATTTCTATGTCACTGCTTGCACTTGGTATTAATCACAAAACGGCTCCGGTAAAAATCAGGGAACAGCTATCCTTTGCACCTGATAGTATTCCTATGGCCCTCAAAGATCTGACTGAACAGGATACAGTTAACGAAGCAGTGATCCTGTCGACCTGTAATCGTACCGAGGTTTATTGTCAGCTTAATTGTGATGACGGTGAATCTGAAGCCGCAATACAGACTCTGATCAGCTGGCTGAAAAAACATCATGATCTTGAAAATACTGATATTTCTGAATACCTGTATCTGCACCCGGAAAAAGATGCCGTACGTCATATGCTGCGAGTTGCCAGCGGTCTGGATTCTCTGGTACTGGGTGAACCACAGATTCTGGGACAGTTAAAAACCGCGTTTTCTGTGGCTAAAGATAATGGTACCATAGGCCGGTTTCTGCACAAACTGTTTCAGCATACTTTTAGTTGTGCCAAACAGGTTCGTACCGATACGGCTATTGGTGCCAGCCCTGTTTCTGTTGCTTTTGCCTCCGTCAGTCTGGCGAAACAGATTTTCAGTGATTTTCAACATCACACCGCCTTATTAATCGGAGCCGGTGAAACCGTAGAACTGGTTGCCCGTCACCTGCATGAATCTGGAATCGGACGCATTATTATTGCTAACCGAACCGTAGAAAAAGCCCATGCTCTGGCTCAGGAATTTAATGGTTATGCCATTTCACTCAGTGAGCTGCCCAGTCACCTGGCAGAAGCTGACATTGTGATCAGCTCTACCGCCAGTCAGTTACCCATACTGGGTAAGGGAGCAGTTGAATCAGCCATTAAAGCACGTAAACATGCCCCGATATTTATGGTGGACATTGCTGTTCCTAGAGACATTGAAGAACAGGTCAGTGAACTGGAAGACGTGTTTCTTTACACCGTTGATGATCTTAAGGAGATCATTGACGAAGGTCTGAAATCCCGTCAGGAAGCAGCACTGAAGGCCGAAGAAATTATTGATATTGAAGTTAATCATTTTATGAACTGGCTGCGCTCACTGGATTCTATTTCCACCATGATAGAATTTCGAGAACAGGCCGAAAACATTCGCGATCAGGCAGTTGCAAATTCCCTGAAACAGTTAAATAATGGCAAAGATGCACAACAGGTCGTCAATGAACTGGCACGACAGTTAACCAATAAACTGATCCATAAACCAAGTATTCAAATTAAACAGGCTGGTATGGATGGCCGAGCCGAATTAATTGACGCCGCTATAGAATTATTTGATCTTTCCCGGGGTCATTAGCTGCCGTAACTCTCTGCAATACCTACTTTAAATGCAACTAAACCGGACACCGACAAACGAGTACCCTGTGAAACCATCAATACAAAGCAAACTTGAAACTCTGGCTGAACGCCATGAAGAAATCGCTGTGCTTTTATCCCAACCAGAAGTTATGAATGATCAGAATCGTTTCCGTGAACTCTCCAAAGAGTACGCCGAACTGAGTCCGGTGGTGGAATGTTTTGCCCAATATCAGGATGCGCTTGACACCATTGAAACCACCACTGAAATGCTGGATGACAATGATCCTGAAATGAAAACCATGGCAGAAGAAGAAATTCAGGATGCCAGAAAGATTCAGGAACAGCTGTCAATGGATTTGCAGAAAATGCTGCTGCCTAAAGATCCCAATGATGACCGGAATATTTATCTTGAAATTCGAGCCGGCACCGGGGGTGATGAAGCCGCAATTTTTTCCGGTGATCTGTTTAAAATGTACAGCCGTTACGCTGAAGCCCAGAACTGGGCGGTAGAAATTATGTCGGAAAATCAGGGTGATCATGGCGGTTATAAAGAAATTGTTGCCCGAGTTGTGGGTCATGGTGCATTTTCCAAACTTAAATTTGAATCCGGAGCCCACAGGGTACAGCGGGTACCAGAAACAGAATCACAGGGACGTGTGCATACTTCTGCCTGTACGGTTGCAATTATTCCTGAAGTGGATGAAGTCGAAGCCATTGATATCAATCCAAAGGATTTACGTATTGATACTTTCCGGGCATCCGGAGCTGGTGGTCAGCATGTTAATAAAACCGATTCAGCCATTCGTCTTACCCATCTGCCAACCGGTGTAGTCGTCGAATGTCAGGAAGAACGCTCACAACATAAGAATAAAGCCAAAGCCATGGCTATGCTGTCTTCCCGTTTACTGGCCGCAGAGCAGGAAAAGCTGCACTCAGAACAGGCGGCAGATCGTAAATTACAGGTTGGCAGCGGAGACCGGAGCGAACGCATCCGCACCTATAACTATCCACAGGGTCGAGTAACCGATCACCGTATCAACCTGACTTTATACAAACTGGAAGAAGTGATGAATGGTAATCTGGGTGCAATTATTGATCCCCTGCTCAGCGAATACCAGGCTGAATTACTGGCTTCCATGTCTGACGACTAAGCTCATTAGATGGCTATAACCACCATTGATCAGGCTCTGCAGCAGGGCGTTGAGTATTTATCTGCCAGTTCTGAATATCAGACTGATACACCCCGGCTGGATTGTGAAATTGTTTTATTAACAGTGCTCAATCAGTGCAGCCCTGCTCTGCGTACTAAAAGCTGGCTATTGACCTGGCCGGAACATCCTCTTAACGATACTCAATTCAAACAGTATCAGAGCCTGCTTGCTCAGAGAGCACAGGGCAAACCCATTGCCTATATTAGCGGGGAAAAAGATTTCTGGAGTTTTACCCTTAAAGTCACATCCAATACCCTGATTCCTCGCCCGGAAACAGAACTGCTGGTTGAATCTGCACTGGAAAAAATCCCCCTGAATAGTTCCTGTAAAGTCCTTGATCTGGGTACCGGTTCCGGAGCCATTGCTCTGGCTATCGCATCTGAACGTCCACAGGCTCAGGTGACTGCCAGTGATAGTTCTCAGCAGGCTTTAAATATTGCAATAGCCAATGCTCAGGCTCTGAATTTATCCAACGTCCAGTTTTGCCAGTCCAGCTGGTTTAGTGATATTGCCATTGAAAAATTCGATATTATTGTGTCCAACCCACCCTATATTGCCCAGGGCGATCCTCTACTTGAAGCCAATGTTAAAAAATACGAGCCTTTGAATGCCCTGTTTTCTGAACAGCAGGGATTGAAAGACATCATTGATATTACACAGAACGTTGTCAATTACAGTCAACCTGGCAGCTGGTTAATGCTCGAACACGGCTATACTCAAAATCAGTTTCTTCAGACTCTTTTTAAAAACCGGGGGTTGGTAAATATTGAAACCCGCCAGGATTTAAATCACTTACCCAGAATCACTATGGGTCAGTATCCATAGGTATTAACCTTTTATTTTTCAGGGTTAATTTCTATATTTTTCCTGTTTAAGAAATCATAAAATAATTTTATCTACTTTATTATTAAGATTATTAAGTAAAAAACATTTATCC
>JALVAL010000380.1 GCA_027011205.1 Gammaproteobacteria bacterium | reverse complement strand
TCTCTATATCTTGCATATTATGCTGCCTTATATATTTCTTGTTCTAATTCAGTGATTGCTTGTAAATACTGAGTTTTACCACCAAAGATTTTCACAATTTCTAGTGGTGAACCAAATTGATTTAGTGGATTAACCTGTAAAACTTTCATATCCTCAATATTTTCAATACCTTCATCAGCGTATTTATCCAGAAGAGCTTCTAAGACCTTACGAGCTTGATTACCATACTTGGTAAAATAATCTCGTTTTTTAACATTGTTAGCTCGCTCTGAGCGTGTGAGAGGGGGTTGATCAAAAGCGGTATGGCAAATTAAGTCAAAAATATCCATTTCTTTATTAATGGCCTCTTTAAGATTCTCAAAAATAATTCCTTGTTCTGTTAATTCCTCAATGATGGCATGTTTTTTATCTGCCTCATTCCATTTATTCAAAAAGTAATCTAAGGATTGATACTGTTCACGAACTTTTTGTTTGGTGTAGTCCTTAAGGCTTCCTGTAATTAATTTGCCATTACCGTCCATATATTGAAAGCGTTCATTGAGTACAGAGACATTGACTCCATTGACGTAATATTTTGCTCTGGGTTCAGAGATAATATCGCCACCATCAATGATATCAGGCTCTTCTGAAGGTGGCTCAAATATGATTTCTTCTCCATCTTCATCAGTAATAGTTTCATTAGAATCAATTTCATCATCAGGTGATTCAAATTCATCTTCTTCATCTAATTCTTTAACTCTGACTGGGTCACCATCAAAATCAGGATCAGCAAATAAATCAGTTACAGTACGAAAATCGATGATAGTGAAAAAAGTTTTTCCAAATTCTTCATTGATTCGAGTGCCACGACCGATAATTTGCTTGAATTCGGTCATTGAACCGATATTGCTATCCAGTACAATGATTTTACATGTTTGTGCATCAACACCTGTGGTCATTAGTTTTGATGTGGTTGCTATAACGGGGTATTTTTCTTCTGGATTGATAAAATTATCCAGCTCCATTTTTCCTTCATCATTGTCTCCTGTAATTTGCATAACAAATTTTCTGTTTTCAGCCATTAAATCACTATTTTCATTGGCTATAGCTGAACGCATTCGTTGTGCATGGTCTATATCAATACAGAAGATAATGGTTTTATCAAAGCGATTTGTTTTTTTCAGGTATTCAGTGACTTTTTTGGCCACGGCTTCTGTCCGTTCGTCAATGACTAAATTTTTATCGAAATCTTTACGGTTATAGATACGATCATCAACCAATAAGCCCTGTTTGTCTGTCTTACCTTGTTCTGGTCTCCATCCTTCCAAATCAACATTTAAACCGACACGTAAAACTTTGTATGGGGCAAGAAATCCATCTTGAATACCTTGTTTGAGAGAGTATGTATATATCGGATCACCAAAATATTCTGTGCTGGATACGGTTTCAGTTTCTTTTGGTGTTGCAGTTAAACCTATATGAGTGGCTTTAGAAAAATAGTTAAGGATCTCACGCCAGGCACTGTCTTCTGCCGCACTACCTCTATGGCACTCATCAATAACGATCAGATCAAAAAAGTCAGGACTAAATTTTCGATAAGCATCTTTATCTTCATCATAATTGGTTAGCCCCTGATACAAAGCAAGATAAATTTCATAAGATTTATCTATTTTTTTTTGCTTGATGACGGTCATTTTATCTTTAAAATGACGAAAATCTCCACGTTTGGTTTGATCGATCAAAGCATTTCGATCAGCCAGAAATAAAATCCGTTTTTTTGTACTTGATTTCCAAAGCCTATGAATGATCTGGAAGGCGGTATAGGTCTTACCAGTACCTGTTGCCATTGTTAGCAAAATACGATCTTGTTCCTTTGCTATTGCTTCTACAGTACGATTGATAGCAATTTGTTGATAGTATCTTGGTGTTCTGTTGGTACCATCAAAAAAGTAGTCCTGGGCGGAGATTTTTTCCTGCTCTTCAGTAACAATCCCCTTATACTGTTTATAACGTTCCCATAAAATTTCAGGTGAAGGGAATTCATCTAATGTGAGCTCTTTTTCAATTTTACCACTGGAGTAAGTTCGAT
>JALVAL010000379.1 GCA_027011205.1 Gammaproteobacteria bacterium | reverse complement strand
TGTTCTTGAAGTAAAGCGTTTGTAAAAAAATTGAAAGTAAATGTGTTATATGAATAAAAAGATAGTTTAATGTGTGGAATCGCAGGAATAGTCAGCTGGTGTTCAGAAAAGAAGATAGAAGATCTGGTCAGCCGTATGATTACTCCTATCAGGCATCGTGGGCCAGATGATTATGGTATCTGGAAAGATTCTCAAACTGGAATAGGTTTGGGTCATAGAAGACTTTCTATTCTTGATTTGTCTATCCATGGGCATCAACCCATGTGTTCTTCGAGTGGACGTTTTGTTATTGCCTATAATGGAGAAATTTACAATTTTGCTCAGATTCGGGATGAATTAATAAAGACCAAAATGGCACCTGAATGGCAAGGCCATTCAGATACAGAAGTATTATTAGCTGCAATAGATGCCTGGGGAATTGAAAAAGCTATAAAAAAAGCTCGAGGCATGTTTTCAATTGCCTTATGGGATAAAAAGAAAAAACAACTTAACCTGATCCGTGATCGCGTAGGTGAAAAACCCCTTTACTATGGAATTGTTCAGGGTCGTTTTGTTTTTGCCTCTGAGTTGAAAGCCATTACAGCTATTGCAAATAATAGTTTGCAGATTGACCGAAATGCCCTGGTAGAATATATGCGTTTTGGTTATGTACCTTCTCCAGCATCAATTTATAAGAACATCAAAAAACTCTCTCCCGGTCATATATTAACTATAAGTTCACTCTCTGACCCTTCAATACCGCAAGCATACTGGTCACTGGATACTGAAGAACAGGTAAAATGTCGCTCTGACCTGGCCGGATGTAATGACAATGAATTAATTACTCTTGTTCATGATACTCTCAGGGATACCATTGGTTTACAAATGACTTCGGATGTACCTTTAGGTGCTTTTTTATCTGGAGGTGTCGATTCAAGCACGATAGTGGCCTTAATGCAGGCTCAAAGTGATCGTAAAATCAGAACATTTACAATTGGATTTAATGAAAAAGAATTTGATGAAGCACCTTATGCAAAAGCTGTGGCACAACATCTTGGAACAGAACATACTGAATTATATGTGACCGCTCAGGATGCTGAAGCGATTGTCCCCGAAATTCCAGTTATTTATGACGAGCCTTTTGCCGATTCATCACAAATTCCAACAACTCTGGTTTCAAGATTAACCAAACAATATGTAACTGTATCCCTGTCTGGTGACGGCGGTGATGAATTATTTGCCGGTTATCCTCGATATCAGTTAACAGAAGCTCTCTGGAATAGAATGAATGGTGTTCCATTGAGTTTTAGAAAGTTATCCTCTGCAATGTTGTCTAGCATTTCAGCTCAGGGCTGGGATCGGGTGCTTGGCTTACTTCCGAAAAATCGGCGTCAAACAATAAACGGACGCCGGGTACATCGACTGGCACAATTAATGACAGCGACTGATATTGGTGAGATGTACGTCAGGTTAATGTCTCAATGGCAGCCTGAAGAAGCTCTTGTATTAGGTATAGACGGGCAACAATACTCCCCAATCAGCTGGTTACAGACCAAGTCTCCTATTGAAGCAATGCGTCGATGGGATGTACAGCAATATTTATGTGATGATTTACTGGTAAAAGTTGACCGGGCTTCCATGAGCAGCAGCCTGGAATCAAGGGCACCCTTACTGGATCACAAAATAGTTGAACTGGCTTTTGCATTGCCAGAAAGAATGTTAATACGTGGCGATAAAGGAAAATGGGTATTAAGACAGGTTTTGGATCGATATGTACCTCGGAACCTTATTGAACGGCCAAAAGTTGGCTTTGCTATTCCATTGGGAAACTGGCTGCGAGAGCCGTTACGGGACTGGGCTGAATCACTGTTACATCCATCTATATTAAAAGAGCAAGGTTTATTGGATGAAAAACAGGTAAGTTTTATGTGGCAACAGCATCTTTCAGGACAATATGACCGAAGTACTTATCTCTGGAATATACTGATGTTTCAGGCCTGGAACAGCTCCACCTTAAATAATATCTTATAATGAGTAGTAGTTGTCATTATTTTACAGATAAAAACACTTAATAGCGAATATATGGTGTTATAA
>JALVAL010000378.1 GCA_027011205.1 Gammaproteobacteria bacterium | reverse complement strand
CAAATAAATAGGGTGTATTATAAAGTCGTAAGTCGTAAGTCGTAAGTCGTAAGTCGTAAGTCGTAAGTCGTAAGTCGTAATAATAACTTTGATACTGATGGTTTCAGTTTTTAGTGTAATACCGTTTTAACTTAAATTTTTGAGATGATTGACTATGCAGGGTGTTGAACATGGCTCCAGGATTATTTTTGGCTGGGATCCGTTCTGGGTATCCACGGCCATATTTCTGCTGACCTATGCGGTGGTTATCAGTGAAAAAGTGAACCGGGCGATTGTTTCACTGCTGGGGGCAGCAATGATGATTATGCTGGGTGTAATTAATCAGGATGCGGCTATACGCGGAGTGGATTTTAACACCATAGGATTATTGACCGGGATGATGGTTATTGTCACCATTACCCGGCGTACCGGGGTATTCCAATACATTGCTATCTGGGCGGCAAAAAAGGTACAGGCTTCGCCCTGGGGTATTATGCTGATGTTATCGGTGGTTACGGCAGTGTTTTCTGCCCTGCTGGACAATGTTACTACGGTACTGTTAATTGCTCCCATAACTTTGCTGATCACTCAGGAGCTGGATGTTCCCCCATTTCCCTTTCTATTTTCTGAAATTTTTGCCTCTAATATCGGCGGAGCATCCACCTTAATCGGGGATCCGCCCAATATTATGATTGGTTCAGCAGTCAATCTGACCTTTAATGATTTTGTCGTCAATCTGATGCCGGTTGTGATTGTGGTGATGCTGGTTAATCTGGCTATTGTGTATTTGATCTGGGGCAGAAAACTCACCGCAAGTGATGAAAAACGTCAACAGGTAATGAGTTTTGATGAGCGTCAGGCTTTAAAAGATATTCCTCTGCTTAAACGCTCACTTTTTGTACTGGCCATTGTGCTGGTGTTATTTGTAAATGCTCATTCTTTAGGGCATGAACCTGCGACTATAGCGATGGGTGGTGCGGCATTACTGATGTTGCTGGATAATCTGGGGCGTTCCGCCCATGTTCAGGCTTCCAATGTGGATCAGTGTTTTCAGGAAGCTGAGTGGATCACCATCTTCTTTTTTGTCGGACTGTTTATTGTGGTTACCGGTATTGAGCATTCCGGAGTACTGGCTTTTCTGGCTCAGCAGATGCTGGAAGTGACCGGAGGCGATTTTAATACCACCGTTATTACCGTTCTCTGGTCATCGGCTATGATCTCGGCACTGGTGGATAATATTCCTTTTGTTGCTACCATGATCCCCATGATTAAGTCCATGGCTCCCGCTTTTGGAGGGAATGCGGCGTTATTGCCTGTCTGGTGGTCTCTGGCTCTGGGCGCCTGTCTGGGGGGGAATGGCTCACTCATTGGGGCCAGTGCCAATCTAATTGTAGCAGGCTATGCAGAAAAGGCCGGTTTTCCAATTACGTTTTTAAAATTTATGGCTTATTCATTTCCCTTAATGCTGGTTAGTATTACTATTTCTCATATTTATATTGCCTGGCGCTTTCTCTAGGCCTGTGGAGTCTTACCATGATAAACATGGACATCTGCGACATCGTTACAGCAACCCCCTGTGTGCAGACAGGTGACAGTATTAAGCATTTTTTTGAACTTTGTATTAAAGAAAATATTCCGGCTTTACCGTTCAGGGATAAGGACGGGGTTCTGGCGGGCTTTGTCACCCTGAAACAGGTTATGGGTAAGGATTGTCTGCCTAATTATCTGGTTGAGCTGGCCGGTATTTTAAGTAATGATATGAATTGTGTCTCAAAAGCGACGGATAAAATCAGCAAGTTGTTACATAATACTGTGGATGACTATATTGAGCAAAGCATTCTTTTTATTACATCGGATGCTATTTTAATCCGGGTGGTGGCATTAATGGAACAGCATAATACGGATTTTTTGTTTGTGGCCGATGGTGATAAAAGCTGTTCCGCTGATTATAAGGGGATTGTTACCCGGCTGGCTGTAGCCAGAAAAATGCTGCAGATAGAAAACTCTGTCAATGGATAATAGATAAAAGATCAATCGTCCCTAAACATAAATTGCCGTATCTGGACTGAAGGTATGCAAAATATACTGAATAATTATTTTATTTT
>JALVAL010000377.1 GCA_027011205.1 Gammaproteobacteria bacterium | reverse complement strand
GGCTGTCCCATAGTGAACTGATGGAACATAAAATTGCCATGCAGGTTGAGTTTGCCATAGAACTTTTACAAAACCATTCAAGAAATAATGTTGCCCGGAAATTAATGCAGGTTTGCGGTATCAGTAAACCCACAGCATACCGGCGAATTAATTTTGCATTGTCTCAAAACCAAGCTGTTATGAAAAAAAATTATGCAATAATGAATTAACAATTATGTAATAATTAACTTATCAATTAATCACTGCGCGAGGCAGGCGAACCATGCAAGAAACATTTACCTCAAAACTAGAATTAAAATCATTCAATGAAGATTCCGGCCACTTTTCCGGATACGGTGCTATTTTTAATAACGTCGACCATGACCATGATACTTTCAAAAAAGGTGCATTTAGCCAGTCATTAAAGGCCTGGGAGAAAAAAGGCGCGCTGCCTAGCCTCTTGTGGATGCACGACACAACACAGCCCCTTGGCGTGTATAAGTCAATGCGTGAAGATTCAAAAGGCTTGTACGTCGAGGGCGAGCTTCTAATCAACGATGATTCAATGGCAAAAAAGGCCTTTGCACATTTAAAGGCTGGAAGTGTTTCTGGTTTGTCAGTCGGCTTTCAAACTAAAGATTATGAATATTCAGGTTCAACGAGAATTATTAAGGATGTTGACCTCTTTGAAGTAAGTCTGGTTGCCCTGCCTGCCAATGATGAATCCCGAATTACAAATATTAAAAGGCTGTTTGCTTCTGGCGAGCTGCCTTCTAAAGTACAAGTCGAAAAATACTTACGCGAAGTAATGTCTATTCGGCAAGCTAAAAGCCTAATCGCTGGCGGCTATAATTTCCTGAATCCTCGCAATGCGGATGCGGATATTGAACCACAAGAGATACAAAACATAATCAATATCTTAAAAGGATAATACAATGGAAACGAAAGAATTACTCAGTGAATTAACCACTGAAATAAAAACATTTAAAGAAAAAACTCAGGCCGACCTTGATGAAAAAGGCATTGACCAGCGAGAACTGGCCGACCGTTTGTTGCAGCTTGAACAGTCAGGGGTAACGGCACCCGCAAATACCTATAATTCAAAAGCAATGACCATACAAGATGACCTGAATACTTTTATCAGAACAGCCGGTGAACAAAAGGGGATGTCAATTGGTGGCGGTGATTCAAGCGGTGGCGCTGCTGTTGTTCCTTTTCGTGAATCTGGCATTGATAACCTGTTGCGTGACAAATCGCCATTACGGGATTTAATTGCTGTCCGGGACGTGGGCGAGTTTGGCTCTTTTGAGGAAGTTGTTTCTCAGGGCGGATCTACTGGTGCCTGGGTAACTGAAACCGGAGCACGACCAGAAACAAATGCGGCACTGCTTGAAAAAGTTGTTACAGAACTGTTTGAACTTTACGCCATGCCGGTGGCCACTCAACGCTTAATTGATGATAATTATGTTAGGCTGGACCAGTGGTTAGCCGATCAAATTGCAGTTACTTTCGCAGAAATGGAAAGCGAGGCATTTATTAACGGCACAGGTGTTAATCAGCCACTGGGATTAACTCAGCAGACTTTAGCGGCAACCGATGACGGTACGCGGCCTTTTGGTACGTTGGAATATGTACCGTCTGGTTCAGCAACAAATATTGACTCAGATGCACTCATAAGCCTGTTTTATGCTTTAAAATCTGGGTATCGTTCCAATGCCGCCTGGCTGATGAACTCAAACACAGCCCGTTATGTCATGCAGATGAAGGACTCTAACGGTTCTTATATCTGGAGTCATGGGGATATTACAAACGACAGACCACCTACTTTGCTAGGTCGTCCGGTTGCAATCTTTGAAGAACTACCAGACATTGCCGCCGATTCCCTGTCTGTCTGGGTGGGTGATTTTAATGCTGGTATCCGCTTCATTCAGCGCCCAGGTATTAACCTGCTGCCCGACCCTTATACCAATAAGCCGAACGTAAACTTTTACGCTTATGGCCGTGTGGGTATGAACATCCGGGACTCCTCAGCCATCAAGGCGCTTAAGACTGCAACAAGCTAAGCAACAGAGCCGGAACGGGGTAACCTTTCCGGCTTTTCTGTTAAGGGGGAAGGGAGGGCAAATTTTGGAAAAGAAAGCGTTTTTCAAGACCGCCCCCTCCCTTCATTTTTACACCTGCAAAACTACCATTTGAGGTTATCATGCAAGGCAGACCACGAACACCGCTGAATATCCTGCAATTGCGGGGAGCCGACAAGGTAAACCCAGGCCGGTACAAAGCACGGCTCAATCAAATGCAACCGGATAGCATTGGGCGTATGCCACAGCACTTAGAAGCGCAATACCGCCCCATCTGGAAAGAGGTATCCCATGCCCTGCCACCTGGCACCCTGGGCAAAACTGACCGGATAGCACTGGAATTGCTTTGTAAATTAATTTATGCGATGAGAACCGACTTTGAAAGCATGAGTTCAGCAAAACTGTCTAAATTGGAAACTCTGCTGGTCAGGTTTGGAATGACGCCATCCGACCGAAGCCGGATAACCCAGGCACAGACACCTAAAAAAGAACATAACCCGTTTGATGATTTATGACGGGTTGACCGAATAACCGGCAGTCCTTTAATCTTCAATAGTCATCTGCCGGTTATCATAATGCCCTTCCCTATTGCCGGGGCATTATGCTTTAAGCCTCTGTGACTCTCACATCAATTCCAGGGGCTTTCTTTTAATGGAGACAACCATGATTTCCAAAGATGAATTACTCGCAGCAACAATTCATTGTCCATGTCCCGAATGCTACTATTCAAAAACCTGCAAGCACGAATGCCATTATTTTAAAAAATACGTCCAAACCGGAAGCCAGTCCAGGCGCGAACAATTATTGAAGGAATTTAAGGCCAGCCAGCAAGAATGGCTGAAAACCGGGTAATGGCAGCAGAAAGGAACCCAGCAGGAAATTGCTGATATTTTGGGGTGGAGTGTCACAAAGGTAAAAAATTATTCTGCATTATCAAAAGTCACACAAAAAGCATGGGATGCAATAGTCACAAATGTTTCAAGTGTGACCGAAGAAGTCACAAATGTGACCTTTTCAGAAGGCATCCTACGCCCCATCATCCCCCTAACCCCAGACCAGCAGTTACAGTTAGTAACCGATCTTATTGATGAAACTATTACTAAAGCCAAGTTTAAGAAACTGGCCGGTGCCGTTTAACAATTGCTGCCGGAAGCGGGTAAAAATAAATTACTTAACAATGGCATGATATTTGATGAATGAAAACACTACTTTAAATACAAGTGGTTATACCTTCCTGGCGTGAATATTGCGTTGGCATGAATACTGCGCTGGCCTGAGTATTGCTTGTGTTTTTACTGACACCCGGCAAAACAAAAAACAGAATAAAGCCAATTATTGCTGAAAGGGCTAAGGAAAACTTAAAAACAAGTACCGGCGGAAACGATCCCCGGCCTTTGCAGAAATCTGCAAAGCCTGAAAATGTTGACACAAGAAAAATATTAGCCCAAAAAGCCGGTGTATCACATGACACCATAGCCAATTCCTTCAATTTCGTAACAATTTCGTAAACACTGCACCCTTACACAACTTAATTAAACTTTATTGAAGTTAAATAAACTGTTGTTTTGTGCGGTGTACATGGCTATAATCCCCCTAAATGCTTGATTGAAACGCCCTTACAAGGCGGGGGTCATAAGTTCGAATCTTATATCACCCACCATCTTTATCCTGAAGATGATCTAAACTTCCATAATAAAGAAAGCAAAAATATCCACCATTTTTAGTCTTGCGATGTTTGTATAAAATATCATATTAACACAACCTGAATTGTCAACCTGTTATAGTCTCCTGGCGAACTGGAGATTACCTGTTTTTATTTAGTGTTAGTATAATATCTCTAACTCCTGATGACAGGGAGCGCCAATTTGAGAGGTACAAAACATGAGAATTATAGCTTTTATCACATTCCTTACTGGGTTTACAATAAGTATCAATGCCCATGCCTTGGGAGTATGGTCATTTGATGATCTGGAATGGTCTAATCGTTCAGGTTCAGTTTATGGATCTAGCGATGATCAGCCGCCTCAAAATCTACGAATCGTGCAGTTTCACGATTTTTCTGACTATTATCTTTATATTGAACTTGAGGGCATAAAACCTGAGGAAGTCGATATACAACGTCAGGGTCCACGAATAACTATCCGGCAGGTTCGTGGACGTATGGAAAAGAGTGAATCCAGAGATTCTTACCGATCGGTTTCATCCTATTCCAGTTTTACACGAAGTTTAACACTACCCTCTGACGCTGACCCGGATATATCAAAAATGCAACGTGAAAATAATGACAATTATATCCGCCTTAAGATCCCCAGACAAACCTATCGTCAGAATATAGAAAGCGATTAATATAAATTCAGGCTTGCTGGTTAAAAATTATAAGAAATTCATTCCTTATTCCTCATCTGGCTGGTGTTTTAATGATACATATATCAGCCATTTGTTGCCGTTTAACAAACCCTGAACACCAATTGTTTCACTCACTGGCAGTCAAAGCTTCACTTTGTCTGCCCGTTAATTATACTTTGGATATCAATATATATTATGGGATCACTGTGTAACTTCTCAATAAGTCCGTGCTTTTAAACAGTACAGGCATTGCCTTTCAGCAGAAATGTCAGAGCATATCGATATTTGAATTAATATTTATTTAAATATCAAAGGTACAATTAACAGACATATTTCCTGTATTGGAAAAGCCTGAAAAATGACTTTTGTGGAGGGAGAGCAGACATTTTATTTCTTAGCTAAAGTGCTTAAAAGGATAAGTTTTAAGTATCAGATTAGGTCTGAGTCACTAAAGATAACGTCAATTTCACCGAAAACGAAAGTTATGCGATCAAGCATAGCTTTTGGTTTCCGGTGCAAATTCTGATTAGCCTGTCTTGTTTTTGGTTGCATATATGCTATCATTTAAGTTATGACAGACACAACCGAAATTGTAGTTGATACAAGTGTAATTATAAGTGCCCTAATAAGTGCTGCGGGTCCTAATCGCCAAGTATTGAGAAAATGCTTGCAAGGTGATTATAAGCCACTGATTAGTAATACATTGTTTCTGGAATATGAGGACGTAAGCACACGGAAAAAAGTGCTGGATTTGTGCCCTGTGAGCCAGAAAGAGATAAAGGTATTACTAAGGTCATTTTATAGTGTTTGTCATTGGGTGCCAATCTATTATTTGTGGCGACCCAACCTCAAGGATGAAGGTGATAATTTTTTGATTGAACTTGCTTTGGCGGGTAATGCACAGTGCATAGTGACGAATAACATAAAGGACTTGATTGGTGCTGAATTGAATTTTACTGAGCTGAGTATTGTCACACCAAAACAGTTAATAGGCGGTGAATGATATGGCAACTTTAACAATTAGATTACCTGATGACAAACACAGTCGTTTGAAGGTATTGGCACAACACAAGCATGTGAGCTTAAATAAGTTAATCGAAGAACTTTCAACACAAGCACTTGCTGAGTTTGACAGCGAAGTAAGGTTTCGTGCATTGGCTGCAAGTGGTGACACTGCTGAAGGTTTAAAGATTCTTGATAGGTTGGACGAACACTTTTCTAGAGGCTAACGTTTGATATAAGTTAGATAAAGGTTAGATAAGGGTTAGATAAGGACAGCCATAATCTGACTATTAAATAGTATTTTAAATGTCATTTTGTGAGTATTCAGCAAAGCCTATTGAATATCGTACACTTTCATTCTATACTCATCATTCTGGTCGTCATTCTGATTAAATGGAGTTAATCATATACCACCCCAAGAAACCAACAAATCAGCCTTACAGATACCCCCATTCTATCATTGCATCTCCCGCTGTGTTCGACGGACTTTTCTCTGCGGTATAGATAATCTTACCAATAAAGACTCCCTTAGAAAACATCAAACGTTTTCCAGATAAAGCCAGGCGGGAAACAGGTTTTCAATTAGACAGAGTTCAACATGGTAAAAACCCAAATGACTGGAAATCCATGAATACGATTGCTTCCGGTGTTCAGGAAATAAGGGTCAGTGATGCTGATGGTATTTTTCGGGTAGTTTATATTGCCAGATTTAAAGAAGCAATTTATGCATTAATTACATGCTTTTCAGAAAAAACTCAAAAAACCAGTAAATCTGACATTGACACCGCTAAAAAAGCCTACAAAATTATCATAGAGGAACGTAACAAATGAGTAACTTACAAAGTTTTGATAGCGTCTGGGATGCCCTGGAAGATGATCCGATTATGGCTGAAAATATGAAGCTCCGTTCTACCCTCTTAATGGCTATTACCAGAAATATTAATAGCAGGAATATCAATCAAACAGAAGTAGCCAGGCTACTGGAAATTACCCAACCTCGTGTTAGGTAAGCGCTTAACGAACAGCGTTCTTGATCTTTTCTAGTTCCGTTTTTTTAAAATTCCATGGAAGCAACTCTTCCAATTTTTCAACAGTATCTGCATAAGGCAAGCGCGTCAGGATCGCAACCAGATAAGAATAAGGTTCAAGTTTATTGGCCTTAGCCGTTTCAATAAAACTATAATGGACACTGCTGGCTTGTGCCCCTTTTGAGGTATCAGAAAACAGCCACGCCTTTCTACCCACACAAAAGGGACGGATTGCATTTTCAGCCAATACATTACTGATATTTAAGCGACCATCCTCACAATAAACAATCAATTTACTCCATTGATTATCAACATAAGTGAGCGCTTTTCCAGTTAGGCTATCGCTTGGAACTTTACCCAGATTGTTGTCGATCCATTTTCTCAGCTTTTCCAGAAGGGGCAGGCTTGTTTTCTGGCGCTCTTTAAATTTATCATTGACACTGTACTCTTTTATTTCACGCTCGAACCAATACAATTTATTGATGTGCGCCAGAGCAACATCAGCCTTGGTCGGTTTGTGATCTTTCTTTTTCGCTGGCTGTGCTTTCTGTGCGTCTTTAAATTTACGACGAGCGTGATCCCAGCAACCGACGGAGGTGGCATTGTTTTGCGCGCACACTGCATTGTAACCGGCATATCCATCGGTTTGCAGATAGCCGCTAAAATCACCTAACAGGCGTAACGGCACCTCCTTCTTTCGAGAAGGGTCGTATTCAAAAAGTACACTCAGTTCGCTGGGTGGCCCGCCACGGCTTACCCACATGTACTTGTCAGAGTGAACGCTGAGCCCTGGCTCTTTTAATACTTTGAGCACCGTTTCATCCATTTGAATGATATCACCTGACAGTTGGTGGTCTCGCATGAGATTAATCAGCGGTTGGAGCTGATGAGCCAGCTTTATGACCCAATTGGCCATGGTGGCTCGTGTTATGTCACCACCATAGCGTGATAATATGCCTTCCATTCGATAACCCCCTATGTCAACATACCTGTCGCCTGAAAAATTTAGTTTTAGGAGACAAAAATGGCATCTACCCAGGAATTTAAAGTACAATCTGTAGAAAAAGCACTATCCAGGAGAGCAGATCAAACACT
>JALVAL010000376.1 GCA_027011205.1 Gammaproteobacteria bacterium | reverse complement strand
ATGAATATAGAGAATAAAATATCAACTGCAGATACCAGGCTTCAGGATATTAATCTAAAAAATGACAAAAATATAAAGCTTGCGGTAAGTGAAAATAGCAGGAAAAAAGTTACTTATAAAAAAATGACAGAGGATTCAGTGACGAGTTTTGCAGAAAATCGACTCCATGATAAAGATTCAATACATCATCAAATAGATATTAAAAGTCAGATAAATACAGAAATCACAGGCCGTGGTAGGGGACCGACTCTAAAGGGAGTAATTGTAGCGAGCTTTGAAAATATGTGCAAAGAAAAAGCAGCTGGTATTATTACTCCACTAACGTTGTTAAGTGTAACGTCAAGGCCTTTAAAAAATAATATTAAAGAAACCAATAATAGCCTTCATAAGGAAATAATTAAAGTCATCGTTCAACAGAAAAGCCGCCATCATCAAGATAGGATAAATTCTGATTTGAGCAGCAGTGACAATAGCACTACCAATAATTATTCCTTTATAGATGAAAACCCTGCATCTTACTGGCAAGATCTTCCAGATGATACATGGAGTGAGAAGTCGCCATCTGAAGATGAATTTACAGTGCCACTTAGAGTTGATACGGCGGATATCAGGGGAATATTATGGAACGGGTAACTTTTCTGGTAGAAGAAACAGGACAATTGATCAGTTGTATGCTTAATCCTGAAACCCTGGTCATTAAAAGACGCTCAGGTATTCATCAAAGAAAAATCAAGTCAGGGATTGTGAATGGTGCTCATCAGTCAGATGACGCTTTAATCTATACTGGCGGTGGCAGCACAATATTGGAGCTGGAGCTGGTTTTTGACGTTTCTATCAAGGGTTCAACGGTACAGAGCAGTGATGTCAGGGAGTTAACCAGACCTATATGGGATCTGGCAGAGAATTCGATTTTAAAAAATGGTGAGTATCGACCCGGCGCATGTAGATTTGTCTGGGGCAAAAGCTGGAATCTACCCTGTGTTATCAGTTCTGTTGCCGAACATTTTGACCTGTTTGACAGTTCTGGTGTGCCGAAGCGTTCATGGCTTAAATTGAGATTATTAAGAATCAATCAATTAAATGACCGCAATACTCAATTAGCTCCTGTAGAACAATCGCCTGAATATGTCACGCAAGGAATCGATTCTATGGTTGCCGGTAATTACTCTGTTTCTGAGTATGATATAACTGAAGATTTTAACCCTCGTCGAGTATAGTGTTTATGGACAGTAATCTTAAATTTCAGAAAATGGTCGATATTTTTATTAACGAAACAAAGGTTACTCCTGATGTTGCCAATGCAATTACTGAACTGACTATTGTTCAATCTTTCCAGAAACCCTCTCAATGTGACTTACAGCTGGTTTTGTCAAAACAGCAATATGAAAAACAGTTTAACAACCTGCTTGAGCAGTCACGTCTGGAAATTAAAATGGGCGCAGATGCCAATCCCTTGTTTTTTGGTGTTATAACGGCAATTGTTCATCATTACGGTGCGGCAGGTGAATTTTCTGTGCAGATAACAGCCTCTGATCACTTATACCTGTTATCTTTGACTCACCCGATCCGGTCATTTGTTGATGTCACGCTGGTGGATATTGCCCAACAAATACTGTCACCCTATGGAATTTCAGTCAATGCTGAAGAGCCGGGACCTTTATGGAATCATCTGGTCCAGTATCAGTCTTCAAGTCTTGAGTTTTTACAGGAACTTTCTGAGCGCAGCGGGATGTACTTTTATTTGCAGGATAATGTGCTTAACTTTGTTTCGCTGGCAGTTGAAGAGGCTGCTGTTACTCTGGATTATGGTTCATCTTTGCTGGAAATAAAGATAAATAATCAGCAGTTATGTGATGCAACAAAAACCGTAGTTTCTGGTTGGGATCCATTACGAACAAAATTATTTATGCAAGATTCATTGCACTCATCAACTGAAGATTCAGTATTTTTAACTGCGGCCGAACCGAAAGTAACGCATCAAACCAGCATTGTCGATCAACCGGCACAAAGTGAACAACAGTTAGAAACACTTGCTCAGGCGCAAACCTTAAGAATCAATGCCTTAAAAAATCAGGTATCGGGTCTGGCTGAAGGCAACTTTGACTTACACCCGGGCACAGATATTGAATTGAAGGGGCTGCTTTCAGATGATACTGGACAGCAATACCGATTAACCCAGGTAACACATACCATGAATCCCTTTTCCGGTTATGTGTCAAAATTTAATAGTTGCCCGCCGGTATTAAGAAAACGCTCCAGGTCTACACTGACAACCTTCGGTATTGTTAGTCAGATTGCCGATCCGGAAAATTCAGGCCGGGTTAAAGTCACCTTGCCAACCTATAATAATATTGAAACCAACTGGCTTGAAGTGGTGATCCCCGGTGCAGGAACTGATAAGGGAATTATTGCCCTGCCGGCTATTGATGACAAGGTATTGCTTATCATGCTGCATGAACGGATTGAGCAGGCAATTGTCCTGGGCGGCTTATATGGTGAAGATGGTTTGCCTGAGGAAATTATTATTGATGGTGAAGTGAGTTGTTATTCAATACTCACACCAGGAGGCCAGGGCTTGCGGCTGAATGATCAGCAACAGAGTGTAAGTCTGTTCAACCAGTCAGAAAGCAGTCTTGAACTCAACAAGGAAACAGCTGTTATCAGTACCCAGTCAGGAAATCATATTACTATGAATGATGATACCATGATAATTAATTCACAAACACCACTGGTGCTGCAGGCGCCGGGTAATACTATTACCATACGAGCCAGCAGAATTAACTTTGAGAAAGCCAATGGCTGATAAACTGATTACTCAGGCCAGTATTATCCATTGTGATCATATTACGGGAATTGTTGGTATTGCTGCTTCACAGAAACTAGTGACCATTGAGAATGTTCCCATACTGGTAAAAGGTGATGTTCAGCATAGACCTATAGTAGGCTGTCCCATACCGACAGGTGCTTCAAAACCCTGTTTGCAGACATTGAATGAAAAAAAAGGCCACTCTCAACTGCTGTTTATTAAAGGTAAACCCGTGTGTTTAAAGACATTGCAAGGATTAACAGATGGTCTACCTGCCGGTGGCATTAATTACACAGTGCAAAGTGCAGGTCAGAATTTTCTGGAGGAATTATAAATGGCTATCGAAGAATATAACGCATGGCAGTTTATTCATCCGGATTTTGACAGATTAAGAGGTAATTCCGGTTTAACCTGCAATCAGGAAGGGAAAGTCAGTCTGGTGACAGGTAAAATGGCTGTCAGGCAATCAATACTTCTCTTACTGTCAACTATTCCAGGTGAACGCATCAGAAGACCAGACTATGGGTGTGATTTGTATCGATTAACCTTTATGCCGAATGATCCGACCACCCATGGACTGGCTATTCACTATGTTCGACAGGCTCTGGAACAATGGGAGCCCAGAATAAAAATTAATAAAATTGATGCTTATAGTTCTGCAAATGAGATGATTTCTAAAATCGATATTAATCTGGAGTATGAAATTAAAACGCTTAAAATGAATGATGAACTCGTTCTGACTTTGACATTGATGTAATTGGAGCAGGAGCCTGGACATGGGATCACTTAAAATTCCAAAAATTAATGAACGTCAATATGATGAGATATTGGCTTCAGCAATTAAGTTTATCAAACAAAATAACTCTCAATGGACCGATCTGACTCCCGGTGATCCGGGTGTGGTTTTACTGGAAGCGTTTGCTCATATGACTGAGTTGATGATTGAGCGTCTTAATATATTACCTTATAAAGCCTACATCGAATTTCTTGCAATGATTGGAGTTAAGCTTCAACCACCTGTTGCCGCACAGACAGAACTTACTATAAAACTCAGTGCTTCCAGATCAAAAGAACAAATTATATTAAAAGGAACCCGAGTTTCCGGTAAGCGCAGTGATAGTTATGATAATCCCCCCATTTTTATAACCACACGGGATGCGATAATAAAACCGGGCAATAAGGAAACAACAGTTCAGGCCAGTCATTGTCAATGGATAAAAGATGAATTTGCCGGTTACACTTCAGGTCAGCCTGGATTTTATATTAAAACAGCCAATGCTCCTATCGTTGCTCCAATTTTCGGAATGGAAACTTTAGTGGTGGCGATTGAGATCAGTGATAGTCATAAAATTCATCCCAGACAGCGTATTAAAATTTCAGATAAGGAATTTGGAATCTGGACTGAGGTGGAAGACTTTTCCCGGGTTGACAAGAAAGATTTTGTTTATATTGTTGACCGGGTGGCTGGGATTATTCAATTTTCGCCAGCCTATCGACATTATATTGATGGGAATGATGTTAATAATAAAATGGAAGACATTACCCGCCCCGATTCACTGTTGCCACCGGAAGGAATGGAAATACGTCTTTCATACTGTTATGGCGGTGGTAAAACTGGTAACGTTGCAAAAGGTTTTTTACAGGTATTTAAAGATTCGAATTCTGGTTTGACCGTTAAAAACAGTACTGCAGCAGTAGGTGGTCGTGATGTGGAAACACTTCAAAATGCTTTACTTAGAGGGCCGCAGCAACTTAATTCATTAAAACGTGCAGTGACCGCCAGAGATTTTGAATTACTGGCTATTCAGAGCTCGGGGGCAGTCAGTCGAACCAGGGCTTATACCAAATCTTCACTCTGGCGACATGCAAAACCAGGAACTGTTGGTGTATTGCTGGTTCCTGAGCTCAATGTGGCTGTTGGTGAAGAGCAGGAAATTAATCTTGATTATCTGATGTCTTTACAATCTGATCAGATATTACGCAATACGCAGAATGTTCTGGATGAAAAAAAACCATTAGGAATTATCTGTGAGGTCAATTGGGTACATTACAAATCAGTCTTTATTACAGGCAAAATAATAATTAATGAAAATGAGAACAGCCAGAAAGTCAGACAAAGAGTGATTAATTCTCTGTATCGAACTATTTGTCCAAAAATGCTTTGTGAAACAGATAAAGACTGGAATTTTGGGCAATCTCTTAAGTCCTGGGATGTCTATAAAATAATCGCCTCTGAACCCGGTGTTGTTTCTGTAGAACAGCTGAAATTGAATGCTACCTATGCACCACAAACCAGCAGCAAGGCTCTGGCGGTTGATAATTATCAGCCTGATACCTGGTATACCAGTTCGGGTAATGCACTTTTTAGAACGGTGAATAATGGCAAGGGCTGGGAAAAAATTAATGAATTTGACAGCAAGATAAGTAAAATTCTGCCTTTTCCACTTAAAGCAACATCAATCTCACAAAATAGCGGTCTATTGGCAGTGGTTACTGAACATGAAGAAAAAACCGATCAAATTCACATATCGCCAGATTGTGGTGAAAGCTGGAATGACAAACTGGCATTAAAATTTAATCATATCAATGATATTGCCTGGCTGGAAAAAAATTCTGGACCCAATTTGCTTATTGCAACTAATGATGCTCTTTATCAATACGCAATAATAAGTGGAACAGTGCCAATTAAAATTCTGGTGGATCTTGATAATCATAATTTGAAAATTGATAGAATCAGCATTATCCAGGAGGGTAATGATGGAGGGCTTGTTACTGTTTATTCATCAAAAGAAAGGGGACAGGTATATCTTTCAAATAATGGAGCCGCCGAAAACAGTTTTAAAAAATTTAAAACTACTCCCTGGAGTCCAGGAGAAGTTTCTTCTATTATTATGCAAAAACGCGGGCCCCATCATTATCTTTGGGTATTATTAAATAAAATGCCCAACCAGACAGGTAATGCCTGTTACCGTCGGCATGTCTCTCTGACAGGTGAAGATCATGAAGGCTGGATAAAGCTATCAGAGGGCTGGGAAGCAGGAAATTGCTATTCACTGGCCTTTTCTGATTCGTTAGTCTTTTCAGCCTCGGAAAATCACGGGATCCTGGTTATGGATATGGATAAAAAGATTCCTGAATGGATAAAGGTAACCCGTGATAACAAACTGGATCTGGAAGCTGTCAGTAGACTGGGTGAGCCAAAGCAGATTGTTGCCGACCAAAAAAATAATTTAATAATGGTTGCGGGTGAAAAAGGTGTTTTTTTCAGTAAGGATAAGGCGAAAACTTTTGAGAATTGTTCAAAAAGCTATTATAGTGATGAAATAACTCTGCCAAAAAACTGGCTGTTTTGCTCTTCAGAACATGAAATCGAAGTAGAACTCGAAATGGAGACGGAAAATGGAACGTTCTGAAATTCTAACCCTGTTACCAGGTGTCTTCCAACAAACACTGGCGACTGAGGATGTTGAAGAAAGTGGCAACAGTGTACTATTGTTATTAATTGATATTATGTCCTTTCTGCATGCTGATATTGATAAGCAATTAACCACAGTAGAAGATTATTTTAATCCCTGTCGAACACCCCATAATGAATTTGTAGACTATTTGGGACGTTGGATGGATCTGGATCGTTTATGGAATAATAAAAGCAGTTCAGATTTGTTTGTTAAGCATGAGTTAATAGCGCAGGACTGTCTGCAGGAACTGATTACTTCAGCCGCTTACCTTTCGCAATGGCGAGGCACAAACAAGGGTTTGTGTCATTTTTTGAATATTGCTACTGGTTCAAACAGCATAACAATTCAGGAGAATATCAATAACAAGGGTGAGCGGCAATCATTTCATTTTCTGGTTCTGATCCCAGACAATCGGAAACAGCAACTGAAACTGATAAAAACAATTATAGAGCAGGAAAAACCAGTTTATATTTCTTATGAAATTAAACTCCTTGCTGATTAGAAGTTATTAAAGGAGCACCATTATGACCAAGCCTGTTGAAATTACTCTGCCAGAACGCACTTTTATTTGTGATAAGAAGGGTAAATCTACTGTCATCTTTACCATTACCAATATTATGGATAAAAATATTGAACTGGCCAGCAGTTTAGATATTGAAGATAATGCAGAAACCACAATGCAGAAGGAATGGTTTGAAGTTAAGGTTGATCCAAACTGGAGTCTTGATAGTAAAACAACGGAACAGGTCACTGTAAATATTAATATCCCAGATAATCAGCCACAGGGTGATTACAAGTTTAAGCTGACTGTTTATTCCAAAGAAAACCCTGGTGATGATTTCAGCACCAGTGAAATGATTTGTGTAAAAAAACAGAATGTAGTTGTAAAAGAAATTGTAGATAAAAAATTTCCCTGGTGGATAGTCGCAGTAGCTATTCTACTTATTGTTATTGCGGGAGTTGGCTGGTATTTTTCTACTACGATTAGTCTACCAGATGTTAAAGGACAAAGTGTGCAGAACGCCAGAGATTTGTTAAATGAAAAAAGATTTAATGTCACTATAGAAAAAATTATTATTTCTTCGTTACAGGCAAAAGAAAAAAAAATTGAAAATGACCAGGTATATGCTCAAGAGCCTGACACTAAAGAGGCTTCCAGGGTTAAAAAAGGCTCAACCATTATTTTAAAAGTAGCTTCTGTACAGAAACCGGTTGTCCAATATGTGAGCTTGCCTGATGTCAGGAAAATTAGATTGCTTGCCGCTATACA
>JALVAL010000375.1 GCA_027011205.1 Gammaproteobacteria bacterium | reverse complement strand
CTAAATTATATTTTTTATTTTTTAAACTCTTAGCAATTGACTCTGCAGCGAGTACATTATGCCCTACATCGACCAAAATATTTTTTTCTAAAACACTCAATCGACCAAAAAGTCTTGCATCAAAAAAATCACTGCTCACGTATGGTATATCCAGATATTTCAATGCAGCAATTGCAAGGGAAAGGTTTTCTTGCAGATAGGGAGCCAGTTGTTCTCTCTTAGCTATAGTTGCAATATTTTGTTCATCACTCAAATCCAAAAGCTCTTGAACTTTGTATGTTTGAATATTCTTCTCTTTCTCGACCTCACGCAATACCTCGTAGACAAGAGGATGTTTTTGTTTGGCTATAACAGCCGCTTTTTGAATCGCAGCAAGTTTTGTTTTTGCAATGCTTTGTATATCAGAGCCTAAAAATGCTTCATGGTCTTTATCTATCGGAGTAACAAGCGTCAGCGCATTTGCAAAGACAGCCGTCGCGTCATGCTCACCTCCAAGCCCTGCTTCCAAGACAACAAAATCGCTTTTGTTACTGTAAAAGAGCATCGCAAGCAAGGTTGTATATTCAAAATAACTCAGCACCTCAGCCTCTTCTTGCGTGAGTAGAAATAGCAGTTTTTGATGTGTCTCTTCCAGCAGCTCCATACTGACATCACTACCGTTAAACCAGACACGTTCATTGAATGAGAGAATATGTGGAGAGGTATAGTGCCCGACACTGTAGCCTTGCTTAAAAAGTGCGGTGGCTAAAAAACGTCCCGTCGTGCCTTTGCCGTTAGTACCGATGATATGAATGATTTTTGGCAATTGAAAACTGCTTTGGATGCGTTTGTAGATGCGAGGCATCCGAGTGTAATCTATCTCATCATAATAGAGAGGTTTGGCATCTAAAAACTCTTGTAACACTACTTTTTGTACTCGACTCTGTTTCTTCCGTTTTTCTTTGCGATGTAGAGGTATTCATCTGCCGAACTGATCGTCGCCTGCAAGGAAATATGTTTCTTACGCTCACTCACACCTGCACTCACCGTTACTTTGATGCGATTGCCTTTATACATAAAACGGGATTTCTCTACATGCTTGAGGACTTTTTTGGCAAAAGTCACACCTCCATGAGTGTCCGTATCACTCAGGAGTGCCAAGAACTCTTCACCGCCAAAACGCCCGACAATATCAACACTGCGTGCCTCTTTTTTAAGGATCTTCGCAAAAGCAGAAAGAACGGCATCTCCCGCTTCATGTCCGAAGGTATCATTGACCTCTTTAAAATGGTCTATATCCAACATAACGATGGCGTAATTACGCTCATATCGTTGATACTCAGCCTCTTTAAGTTCCATAAACTCATCAAGAGCACGCTTGTTATAAAGCTTAGTCAAAAAATCCTCTTTAGACTCTTTTTTTGTCTCTTCAAGTTCCGCTTCAAGCTTTTTCACTTTTTTACTAAGGGCTTCCACATCTTCATTGTGCCCTTTAAGGTTTTTTGAAAGGAGCTGTGTATTTTCTTCGAGTGCTACGGCAATAGTAAAGAGCTTTTTATGGGCAATTTTAAAGTTTACACTTGACTCTTCCGTGTAGGACTCTAACTCTTTTTTTATGGCTTGAATCTCTGCATTGGAGTTATCCGAGCTCTCTATCATATCTATTAGGCGTAAAGAGAGTTTATCAAGTACCCCGTCAATGGACTCGACCATCTCCTTGACACTCTCTTTATCGAGCGCTATACGCAGTAAAATAGCCGCTTTTATCTCTTTTTCAATTGCATCATCTTCAAGCAGTGCAGGATTTTTCCGTATCTTTTCACTCACATCTGCTATGGTATCATTGACACTCGAAGCAATCGAAGGAACGAAGGAAGCGACTAAAAGGCGTGAGACCTTTTGCAAATCTATTGCTGTATTGTCAGTCTTTGGAGCTGTCAATGTATGCAAACTCTCAACAGTTTTACGCAGGTCTGTACTATCTCATCACCAAGCTCTTTTAATTTTTGCAGGAATGTATCATCATAAGTTGTAATGAAGTTGACCCAACGTTGACGAAAACTGTCCAGTTGCTGCGGTGTCGGTGCATTTTCCAGCATATCAATGCTGT
>JALVAL010000374.1 GCA_027011205.1 Gammaproteobacteria bacterium | reverse complement strand
TAGATTAACTCTTGCCCGATATTTACTGAAAAAATGAATGCTACTCATATTAAATCCGGCCAGGCGGTGGAATTTTACATTTTTCTGTCAGTTTATCAAAATATTTGGGCTGACCGATTTTTGCTGTGAATGCTGAACGCTTGTTCAAAACCCCATCTACAACGGTTATAATAGGCGGTTATATTCACTAACACATTTCACATGGGGTCCTTAGCATGGATTTAAATAATTTAAGCGCTGTTTCGCCAATTGACGGGCGTTATGGCCGTACCACTGCGGTTCTTCGTCCAATTTTCAGTGAATTCGGTCTGATCCGTCATCGAGTACTGGTTGAAGTACGCTGGCTGCAGATGCTGGCAGCCAATCCGGATATAAAAGAAGTCCCAACACTATCAGAACCTGCCAGTGGTCTGCTGGACAGTATTATTGATAAATTTTCTCTGCAAGATGCCGAGGCCGTCAAAACCATAGAACGTACCACCAACCATGATGTTAAAGCAGTGGAATATTTTCTAAAGGATAAAATTAAGGATAATGAAGAATTAATGGCGATTAATGAATTTATTCATTTTGCCTGTACTTCAGAAGATATAAACAATCTGTCCCATGCACTGATGCTCAGTGAAGCCAGAAGTCAGGTATTACTGCCTAAGTTAAAAGAAATTATTGCAGCCATACGCGCACTGGCTCATGAGTTTGCCGAATTCCCCATGCTGTCACGCACCCATGGCCAACCAGCATCGCCAACTACCATGGGTAAGGAAATGGCTAATACAGCCTATCGTCTGGAGCGTCAGTATCAGCAATTAAAAGCCGTCTCTATTATGGGCAAGATTAATGGTGCTGTTGGTAATTATAATGCCCATATCTCTGCCTACCCCGAACTGGACTGGCAGGAAATTGCAAAGAATTTTGTCGAAAGTCTGGATATTGATTTTAATCCCTACACCATTCAGATTGAACCGCACGATTATATTGCCGAACTGTTTGGTGTTCTGGCTCGTTTTAATACCATTTTAATCGACTTTGATCGGGATATCTGGAGCTATATTTCTCTGGGTTATTTCAAACAGAAAACCATTGCCGGTGAGGTCGGCTCTTCCACCATGCCGCATAAAGTGAACCCGATTGATTTTGAAAATTCAGAGGGTAATCTGGGTATTGCTAATGCCATTATGAATCATTTAAGCAGTAAACTGCCTGTCTCCCGCTGGCAGCGAGATTTAACTGATTCCACGGTACTGAGAAACCTGGGTGTCGGTATTGCCCATTGTATGATTGCTTATTCTTCTACTATGCGCGGTATCAGCAAATTACAGATTAATGAAGCTGCTCTGGCTGCTGATCTGAATAATACCTGGGAAGTACTGGCTGAACCTATTCAAACTGTCATGCGTCGTTATGGTATTGAACAGCCTTATGAAAAATTAAAAGAACTGACTCGAGGGCAGTCTATTACACCGGAAACCTTAAAAGATTTTGTTAATAAACTGGATATGCCAAAAGCGGCAAAACAGGAACTGCAGTCTTTAACTCCGGCTACTTATATTGGCAATGCGGTTAAACAGGCTAAAGACCTGTAACAGGCAATGAGTACCATCTTAGTGCCTGATTCATGTCATATTCAAATGGTAAATTGGGCAGACCACAAAAAGCTGCTCTGCCCTATCCGCCAGACTGTTTTTATTGAAGAACAGAAAGTGCCTGCACAACTGGAATGGGATGAACAGGATGAATCCGCCCAGCATATCCTTGCTCAAATTGAATATAAACAGCAACTGCTGCCTGTCGGTACAGCCCGAATCCTGATCAGGCACAATATTGCCAGTATTGGCCGTATGGCTGTTCTACCTCAATGGCGGCGTTTTGGTATTGGATATAAAATTTTATCATTTGCTGTTTCTGAATGCCAGAAACAGCAAATGATAAAAATAATTCTTAATGCCCAGAGCTATGTGCTAAACTTTTATCTGAAGGCAGGTTTTAAAATAAGCAGTAACGAGTTTTTTGAGGCCGGTATTGCACATAAGCAAATGACACTTACTTTAATACCAGAAAAAAATGATAAATCTTGAACACTTTAAACTCGGTGAAACC
>JALVAL010000373.1 GCA_027011205.1 Gammaproteobacteria bacterium | reverse complement strand
TAAAAATACCATGAAAAATACCATTGATGATACAGATTATATCATCAATATGATTGTTTTAGTCTTTATAAATCAATACGTTATAAACCCACCTGTCACTCCCACTCAATCGTCGCGGGTGGTTTGGAGGAAATATCATAGCTGACACGGGTGACTTCATCTACTTCATTGATTATACGGCTGGAGATAGTTTCCAGTACTTCATAAGGCAGATGCGCCCAGCGAGCGGTCATAAAGTCAATGGTTTCTACGGCACGTAAAGCAATAACATAGGAATAACAACGACCGTCACCTTTTACGCCGACTGATTTAACCGGCAGAAAGACTGAAAAAGCCTGTGATACTTTATGGTACAGGTCATTTTTATGCAGTTCATCAATAAAAATGGCATCGGCCTCACGCAGGATATCAGCGTATTCTTTTTTCACCGCTCCCAGAATACGAACCCCCAGACCCGGACCGGGGAAAGGATGACGATACACCATATCATATGGCAAGCCTAATTCCAGACCCAGTTCCCGCACCTCGTCCTTAAACAGTTCGCGTAAAGGTTCAACCAGCCCCAGCTCCATATCATCCGGTAAACCACCAACATTATGGTGCGACTTAATTAAATGAGCCGTACCATTTTGACCGCCAGATTCAATAACATCCGGATAAATAGTACCCTGTGCAAGCCATCTGGCATTGCCCAGTTTACCGGCTTCTTGATCAAATACATTAATAAATTCATGACCAATAATTTTACGTTTCTGCTCCGGATCACTGACACCGGCCAGCTGATCCAGAAAGCGTTTTTCAGCATCCACCCGAATCACACGAATACCCATATGCTGAGCAAACATGGCCATCACCTGATCACCTTCATGCAGACGCAACAAACCATTATCGACAAACACACAGGTCAGCTGTTCGCCAATAGCCTTATGTAACAGAGCCGCCACGACAGATGAATCCACGCCTCCGGACAGACCCAGCACAACTTCGTCAGAACCCACTTTTACGCGAATATTGTTAATACTATCCTCAATAATATTACCGGGTGTCCAAAGGGTATTACAGCCGCAAATCTCTACAATAAAGCGTTCAAAAATACGTTTACCCTGCTTGGTATGAGTGACCTCCGGGTGAAACTGAATACCATAAAAGTGACGCTTTTCATCAGCCATTGCGGCAATGGGCGCATTATCAGTACTGGCCATTAACTTAAAGCCGTCTGGCATTTCCACCACCCGATCCCCATGAGACATCCAGACATCCAGCATGCCATAACCTTCGTCAGTCACATGGTCTTCAATTTCTTTCAGCAGTTGAGTATGACCACGAGCCCGAACCTGCGCATAACCGTATTCATGATGGTCCGCATTTTCCACCTTACCACCCAGTTGTTCGGTCATGGTTTGCATGCCATAACAGATCCCCAGTACCGGCACACCCAGCTTAAATATTATATCTGCGGCTCTGGGGGTATCTGTTGCCGTTACTGTTTCCGGCCCACCGGACAGGATAATACCTTTTGGAGCAAATTCTTTAATGGCATCAGCCGCATAAGTGGAAGGATGAATTTCACAATAAACACCGACTTCACGTACCCGCCGGGCAATTAACTGAGTATACTGGGAACCAAAATCCAGAATAAGAATTCGGTGATCATGAATATTTTGTGACATTGCTTTTCCTGTGTTTCAAATACTGCTTTTTAAATACTGTATTGCAAATAAAACAAGGCCGGGTAAACCGACCTTTTTAAAATTAATGGTATGTCTGTTGCACAGCGTTATGTTCTATAGTTTGGCGCTTCTTTAGTAATCGTCACGTCATGTACATGGCTTTCTACCATACCGGCATTGGTTACCCGAACAAACTCAGGTCGACTGCGCATTGCTTCAATATCGGCACAACCGGTATAACCCATCGAAGAGCGTAAACCGCCCAGCATCTGATGCACTACCGGCTGCATGGCACCTTTAAAAGGCACCCGGCCTTCAATGCCTTCCGGTACCAGCTTATCCGCATCACTGCTTTCCTGAAAATAACGGTCACTGGAACCTTGCTGCTGAGACATAGCGCCCATTGAACCCATGCCTCGATACGACTTATAAGAACGTCCCTGATACAGCTCTACCTCACCCGGCGCCTCTTCTGTACCGGCAAATACACTGCCGAACATACAGCAGGAAGCACCGGCCACAATGGCTTTGGAGAAATCACCTGAAAAACGGATACCCCCGTCACCAATCAGCGGTACACCGGAACCTTCCAGTTCTCTGGCCACATTGCTGATAGCGGTAATTTGAGGTACGCCGACCCCGGCCACAATCCGGGTAGTACAGATGGAACCCGGACCAATACCGACTTTAACCGCATCCGCACCGGCATCAACCAGAGCCCTGGCCGCCGCCGCTGTAGCAATATTACCGCCAATCACCTGAACCTGCGGAAAATTCTTTTTTACCCAGGCAACCCGGTCAATAACACCTTTGGAATGACCGTGTGCGGTATCAACGACCAGCACATCCACACCGGCTTCAACCAGCGCCTTAACACGTTCATCCGTATCTGCACCCACACCGACTGCAGCCCCCACCCGCAGGCGTTCCTGCTCATCCTTACAGGCCCAGGGATAATCCGTGGCTTTCTGCATATCTTTTACTGTAATCATACCGCGTAACTGAAAAGCTTCATTAACCACTAGCACCTTTTCAATGCGGTGCTGATGCAATAGGTCCATTGCTTCCTGTCTGCTCGCACCTTCTTTAATAGTCACCAGTTTTTCTTTTGGTGTCATAATGCTGCTGATGGGATCATCAAGATGAGTTTCAAAACGTAAATCTCGACTGGTCACAATACCCACCAGATCATCGCCTTTGACCACAGGAACACCAGAAATCTTGTTAGTATGGGTTAATTCCATCACTTCACGAATGGTCTGTTCCGGAGAAACGGTAATCGGATCTTTAACCACACCGCTTTCATGTTTTTTGACCCTCATGACTTCCCGAGCCTGTTCTTCAGCGGTCATATTTTTATGAATAATACCAATACCACCCTGCTGAGCCATAGCAATTGCCATACGGTGTTCAGTTACTGTGTCCATAGCCGCCGAAACCATTGGAATATTCAGTTTGATATTTCGAGTCAGTCGGGTTGATAAATCAACGCCTTTAGGCAGGACTTCAGAGAAGGCCGGAACTAGTAATACATCATCAAAGGTAAGTGCTTCTTCAACGATTCGCATAAGGGGAAATCCTTCAAGGTAAATTTAAATAGATAACAGAGTATTATAATCTATTTTCATGTTCTGTAAAACCTTTGCAGATAACAAAAATTCAGAAAAAATCCTTCACCACAAAACGCCAGGGCAGATTTTTTGCTCTGGAAATACCAATACGTTCCGTCTGGTCAATTTTTTTTGCCTGCAGACCCTGATCTTCCAGATAAACAGCTGCATTTTGGGCCAGCATGTCCACGCCATTATGAGTTTTATCAAAACCATATGCCATGGCCAGCTTAGCTGGGCCGTCCGACAGGTTTTTAGCACGTCCTTTTCGGTTCAGCAGCATAATATCCCGCCCTTCAAGCGGTATCACGGAGCGGATCAACACCGCTTCAGCCTGATTTTCAGCTCCCGTTACAATATTAATACAATAATGCATGCCATATGTGAAATAAACATATAGATGCCCTGCCCGCCAGAACATCACTTCATTGCGCTTTCCCCGCCTGCCGCCAAAGGCATGACAGGACTCCTCATTCTGAGAGTAAGCTTCCGTTTCATTAATAATTCCTTTTATAAGACCAGACGGGCTATGATAAACCAGTACCTTGCCCAGCAGGGATCTGGCCAGCTCCAGTACCGGTTTCTGACTGAAAAATGATTCATCTAGTTTTTTTAAAGCTGCATTCATGAGCCAAGTATAAAAACTGTTTATCTGTAAGTCAGCTGTTTTATTCAAAAATATGAATAACTATTCAGCGTATTCAGCATCCAGGCCACTCAGCCCCGGATTCGACTTCAGTAAACCTTATTCCAGCACATTGCAGAAAATTAAGACAGCACTCAATAACTTATTGCTGAGTAATATTGAAAATAAACCCTACAGGTTATTTTAACTCTGCTGCTTTCTCCGGTATGATCGCACCATGATGGATACACCAAACCCCACAATCTTTTCCGTTTCTGAATTTACCCGTAATGTTAAAAGCGTACTGGAATACAACTTCCCGGCCGTCTGGGTATCTGGGGAAATATCTAATCTGGCCCGCCCCCGCTCCGGGCACTGGTACTTTACCCTTAAAGATGATCAGAGCCAGGTACGCTGTGCCATGTTCCGGCATAATAATCAGCACTTGCGTTTTTCACCGCAAGAAGGCTCGCAGGTGCTGGTTAAAGCTAGAGTCAGTCTGTATGAAGCGCGCGGTGACTTCCAGCTGATTATTGAGTCCATGGAGGACGCCGGTGCAGGTGCTTTGCAACGAGCATTTGAACAGCTTAAACAGAAATTACAGGCCGAAGGACTGTTTGATGAAGCCCATAAACAGGCTCTGCCAGAATACCCTCGTTGTGCGGGTATTCTCACCTCACCCACCGGCGCGGCGCTGCATGATATTCTACAGGTTTTAAAGCGGCGCTTTCCGGCTTTACCGGTTATTATTTACCCAGCCCAGGTTCAGGGTGATGAAGCCCCGGCACAATTATTAAAGGCTTTGCAGCAAGCTCAACAGGATAAACGCTGCGATGTGCTGATAATCGGGCGCGGCGGCGGTTCCATAGAAGACTTATGGGCTTTCAATAATGAGCAGCTGGCCCGGGCTGTTTTTAACTGCCCGATTCCAGTAGTCAGTTCCGTGGGCCATGAAGTGGATTTTACCATTTGTGATTTTGTCGCTGATGTTCGTGCCCCGACCCCTTCTGCCGCCGCAGAACTGATCAGCCCGGATCAGCAGGAATGGCTGGGGTCGTTGCAGGCGCTGGAAACTCAGTTAAGCAATCAAATTAAGCGGCATCTGACATCCCTGCAGCAGCAGCTGGACTGGCTGGGTAAACGTCTGAAACATCCCGGTCGCTATCTGGATGATATTGCACTTAGAATTGATGATATCAGCGCCCGAATGGAATCCAGAATCATATCACGACTGCAGTCCCGCCGGGAACAACTGCAGACTCTGGAGGCTCATCTACAACAGCATTCACCGGTACATCGGCTGAATCAGCAGCAAACCCGACTCAATTACTTACAGCAGCGCCTGCAGCACAGTCTGCCGCCCCGGCTTGAACAACAGCAGCAAAAACTGTCTTCACTGGCTCGTGAGCTGGATGCATACAGTCCTCTGGCGACTCTGGGGCGGGGTTATAGTCTGATAAAGGATCAGGATGGTAAGCTGGTGCAGTCTGCAGCAACATTAAAACCTGGACAGACACTGACCATTCAGTTTGCTCACGATCAGGCATTGGTCAACGTAAAAAAAATGAAAACTTAAGGTAACTGCTCTGTTAATTTTAAAATAACTATCAAGTAACCATCCATAGAAAGAGTATTTCATGGTTTTATTGTGGCAGCAGGCAGGATGTCAAGATAAAGCGTCACATGAACAGGCATGAATATCCCCGAAAATACAGGTCCTGGAAGCAGAGATGGTTTTGAATTACGGCTTATGCCGGGTTAATCGGTACGTTAACTGATGGCTAATTTCAGGCAATATCTTTTACTACGAATTTATTTGCCATCATAAGGCTGGCAAACTCAAGACAAGCTGAAATATCTTCCATTTCCAGAGAAGGGTATTGTTTTAGAATTTCATCAGGTGTTTCACCTGCACTTAAGAATTCTAAAATGGTCTGCACTGTAATTCGCTTACCGCGAATAGTTGGTTTACCATTACAGAGATCGGGAATAATGGTTATTCTTCCATCTAAATAGGTCATTGTACTTGAACTCATGCCTGATACCTTAATATTTATGGATACTGAACAAGTAGTTACTTCTGTAGAAACTTTTTAAAATCATAATTTTTATAAACAAATGATATTTTCGTGATATTTGGGTGACACAAAACAACTAAACTCAGCTTACATCAACAATAGTTTACACCAACAATGGCTAATGAGGGATATTATGAAATGGTTTGCTTTTACAGCTGCATTGTTATTTTCAGCTTCGGTGATCAGCAATAGCCTGACCAGCCCTGCCCAACAAACAATAACCCATCTACCTGAATTTACTCATTCAGGAGCCGAAAGCTGGATTAATTCACCGCCTTTAAAAAAACAGGATTTAACAGGCAAAGTAGTGTTAATTGATGTCTGGACATTTGATTGCTGGAACTGCTATCGCTCGTTTCCATGGTTAAATGAACTGGAAAAAAAATATCAGAACAATGGATTTCAAATCATAGGCATCCACACCCCGGAATTTAAGCATGAAAAACTCCGTTCCAATATTGAACACAAAGCCAGAGAATTTAAACTGCACCACCCGATTATGATTGATAATGATTTCAGCTACTGGCGAGCCCTGAACAATCATTACTGGCCTACTTATTATCTGGTTAATCAGCAGGGAGAAATTGTCTACAGCCATATTGGTGAAACCCATAGCGGCGATCAAAAAGCCCGGGTTCTGGAACAAAAAATACAGGAATTACTTGCTATACCGACTGGATACAATGAGACATCAGAGAAAGTATCTCAAATAAAATACCCACTGAATACTTATCGACTCTGATTTTAATTCAGGATATTTTAACTTTCTACTGCTCCAGTATGCTCAACCAAAGCTCTGATAAAACTATCCTTTCAGTTTCTGAATTTACCCGTAATGTTAAAGGCGTGCGGGAATAAATTGAGCGGTTCATCCCCATGCGTATGGGAAACATTTTTTTAAGGATATCCTGATTTATATCGTGGGGCAAGTAAACAGGCGGAACCCTCAACTGCCTAACAGGAGGGTAACTGCTTCCTGAAACTCCGCTAGTACGTAATTAAAGGGGGTTCAAATTATGGGTGGCATAAAATACTGTTTTTTTATATCCTCATGGATTATAGTTCTACTTCTAAGCTGCCTGTACGGCAGTGAACCAACCGGATTGCAGCGTCCGCTAAAAAGTCATCTTCTAAGCTGCCTGTACGGCAGTGAACTCTGGCTTGGTAAACCACGCAAAGCTATAGAACTTCTAAGCTGCCTGTACGGCAGTGAACTTATGAAACCTTCAGCCCCCAGCTGTAACCCCCTTCTAAGCTGCCTGTACGGCAGTGAACTTGACACATACACGGGAGTTGATGGTGCAGATCTTCTAAGCTGCCTGTACGGCAGTGAACTTTTACTGGCTAAATCAACACCTATCCAACAACTTCTAAGCTGCCTGTACGGCAGTGAACTAAACGACGGCGTTATTTTGAGAATGGCAGACCTTCTAAGCTGCCTGTACGGCAGTGAACTTCATGTGCTTGTTGAGTATAATCTTGATATTTGATGGGCTTCAAGTCAACTTAAATGATGGCCAAACCCATTAAATTCTGAGTATCCTTCATGCGGGATTTTCGGGGTATTGCTGGATAATCGGGTTAAAGTTTAAAT
>JALVAL010000372.1 GCA_027011205.1 Gammaproteobacteria bacterium | reverse complement strand
AGCTATCTATAATACTTATGATGCTCAGACAATATTAAAACGCCAGATGAGTAATAATTAATAAAACATCAATAATAATGGTAACTATTGAGCGTGTTTAGATTTTGCCACAGTTCAAGGCACAATAGCTTCGCTACCTCAAAGAGGCGCACGGAGAATGTGAGCATATACAAATATGTGACCATTCCCAGCTACCCTTTGAGGGTATAGAGTACGAAAATAACGCACTCTCTTAAATAACAAGAGCGGTGCAAAAGATGAATGCGCTGAGTGAGTAGTTACTAAAAATCAATAATAAACAGCATTAGCCCTGTTCATCGTTGCTATTCTCATCAGCCTTGTCTTCATTAATGATATTCATATCATTATCTGAAGCATCATCTAAAACCGTATCAGTTTCAGAATCTTCATCTTCATCATCATCTTCATCATTTACTGTTTCGCAAACTCGTTCTATCTGAACCAGTTTTTCATTATTGGTCAGGCGAATTAATCTGACACCCTGGGTATTTCTGCCTACAATAGAAACTTCTGTTGAGCGGGTTCTGACAATAGTGGCGCCATCAGTAATCAACATGATTTCACTGTTTTCATCCAGCAGACAGGCTCCTACCATAGCGCCATTACGCTCTGAAGTTTTAATGGCAAGAACCCCCATGCCGCCACGTCCTTTTACCGGGTATTCAATAATACGGGTACGTTTACCATAACCATTTTCGGTGGCAGTTAAGACATAACGGTCTTCACATTCAGGAGGTACCACTATCAGAGAAATCACTTTGTGCTCATCAGGCAGTTTTATACCGCGCACACCAGTTGCCACCCGCCCCATGGAACGCACCAGGGATTCATTAAAGCGGATTGCCTTACCTTCAGTAGAAAACAGCATAATGTCCTGCTGACCATCGGTTAGCTGAACATCAATCAGCTTGTCCCCTGCTCGTAATTCAATGGCACGAATGCCATTGCTTCTGGGACGGGAATAATCCAGCAAGGGTGTTTTCTTCACTGTACCATTGGCTGTGGCCTGCAAAATAAACTGACCATCAACGAATTCCTTAATAGGTAAAATGGCATTCACTTTTTCTTCCGGATCCAGAGGCAGTAAATTTATAATTGGGCGGCCACGGGAACCGCGACTTGCCAGTGGCAGTTCATAAACTTTTTTCCAGTACACCTGTCCGGCATTGGTAAAACATAATATGGTGTCATGACTTGAAGCAACAAAGAGCTTGTCAATAAAGTCTTCTTCTTTCATTGATGTTGCTGACTTACCGCGACCACCTCGACGTTGAGCAGTATAATCCGCCAGCGGCTGAGTTTTGACATAACCTTCATGAGACAGTGTCACTACACGATCTTCTTCTGCAATCATGTCTTCATAAGACAGGTCATCTTCTGATTCACGAATTTCTGTACGGCGTTCGTCACCATACTGATTAATCATGGCTTCGAGTTCTTCACGAATAACGCCCATCAGAACCTCCTGACTGCCGAGGATTTCCAGATGCCACTTTATCTTTTCAATAATTTCTTTGTATTCAGCAACAATTTTATCGATTTCCAGACCGGTCAGACGATGCAGACGTAAATCCAGAATAGCCTGAGCCTGAACCGGAGACAGGTGATAACCGTCATCAAACAGGCCAAATTCTTTATCCAGTCCATCAGGACGGGATTGTTCGCCACCGCCGGATAATAATTCCTTAACCAGACCGGGCTCCCAGCTGGTTGATATTAATTTGCCTTTGGCTTCCTGCGGATTGGCCGACTCTTTAATGAGTTTGATAAGAGGGTCAATATTAGCCAGCGCAACCGCCTGACCTTCCAGAATATGGGCACGTTCACGGGCTTTACGCAATTCATAGACAGTGCGGCGGTTAACCACCTCACGGCGATGACGAATAAACTGTACTATAAGTTCTTTAAGATTGAACAGCTTGGGCTGACCATCTACCAGTGCCACCATATTAATACCAAACACATTCTGCATAGCCGTGTGTTTGTATAAATTATTCAGCAGCACATCGGCGGACTCGCCGCGTTTGGTTTCAATAACCATACGCATGCCGTCTTTATCCGATTCATCACGAAGTTCTGAAATACCTTCAATTTTTTTTTCTTTAACCAGTTCAGCAATGCGCTCCAGAAGACGGGCTTTATTTACCTGATAAGGCAGTTCAGTGACAACAATACGTTCGCGATTGCTGCTCATCTCTTCAATTTCAGTACGGGCACGTACCCGAATACGGCCACGACCGGTGTGATAGGCCTCATGAATACCGCGTGAACCATTAATAATACCAGCCGTCGGGAAATCCGGACCCGGAATATAAGTGATTAAATCAGAGATGGTGATTTCAGGATCATCTATATACGCCAGACAGGCATTAATCACCTCATTGAGATTATGCGGCGGGATATTGGTGGCCATACCCACAGCAATACCGGATGAACCATTAATCAGCAGATTAGGTATTTTAGTGGGCAGAACGGTGGGTTCGTGTTCAGATTCATCGTAGTTAGGACTGAAATCGACGGTTTCCTTATCAATATCAGCCAGCAGTTCATGAGCAATTTTGGCCATCCGGACTTCAGTGTAACGCATGGCAGCAGGTGAATCGCCGTCCACTGAACCAAAGTTACCCTGGCCATCAACCAGCATATAACGCAGGGAAAAGTTCTGTGCCATACGAACAATCGTATCATAAACCGCGGTATCACCATGGGGATGGTATTTACCAAGAACGTCACCCACAATACGGGCAGACTTTTTATAGGGTTTGTTCCAGTCCATGCCGGTTTCATGCATGGCGTAGATAACTCGACGGTGAACCGGTTTGAGTCCATCACGAACATCCGGAAGTGCTCGTCCTACGATTACACTCATGGCATAATCCATATAGGACTGCTTCATCTCCTCCTCAATATTTATGTGCAGGAGTTCTTTTGCAAAATCTGACATTTAGTGGTTATATTTCCGTTTTTTATCTTTTTGAGTCGAAATAAATGGCATTGAGATGTCTGTCTACAATACCTTGTTTGATACCTTGTTTAACAATGAGTTTAACAATGAGTTTGACAATGAGTTTGACAATGAGTTTGACAATGAATGTTTAAATCTCAACATATGCTAAAAACCCGCTTATTCTAACACAAAGCAGTCATTATGTGCCGATAATTCTGACCAAAAAAACTGTTTTTTTAGCATTTAATCCACATTTGTCATTAAAGCTTTCATTTTTTCAAGTCCGGGTTTTAATACCACTCCTTTTTCCGTCACTATGGCGTCCACCAGCACAGCCGGAGTGACATCAAAAGCCGGATTTCTAGCCAATGCTCCGGGTGCTGCTACCGGTTGACCTGAACAGGCCAGAACTTCACTATCAGAACGTTCTTCAATGGGAATTTGATCACCACTGCTAATATTCATGTCAATAGTGCTTGTGGGAGCCACCACCATAAATTGAACACCATGGTATTTTGCCATCACTGCCAGAGCATAGGTTCCAATCTTATTGGCTACATCACCATTGGCCGCAATTCTGTCAGAACCCACAATAATCCAGCGAATTGGATTATCAGTCGTCTGAGACGTTTTTATCATATGCGCTGCAGCACCTTCTACTAATAAAGAAACCGGAATATCCTCCTGCACCATCTCCCAGGCCGTTAAACGAGCCCCCTGCAGCCAGGGGCGTGTTTCATCCGCATATACAAGTTTGACCTTATGCTCTGCAAAGGCATGCCTAATCACGCCCAGCGCCGTACCATAACCTCCAGTTGCCAGTGCACCGGCATTGCAATGAGTTAATACCGCACAGGGTTCTTTAATCAGGTCCGCTCCAAACTGTCCCATTTTAACATTGGCAGCAATATCATCCTCATGCACCTGCCGGGCTATGGTTAATAAAGCCCCTGCCGGATCGCTGACATCCATATCCTTTATGGCTGCACGCATCAATTCTATAGCCCAGAACAGGTTTACTGCCGTGGGCCGGGATTGAGCCAGCAGGGATAAATCCTCTTCAATTGCTGTTTTCCAGCTATCTGCCCGTTCGTCAAAGCGTTTACGGGCCGCGATAACGATCCCGTAGGCAGCTGTAATTCCTATCGCCGGTGCACCACGAACCACCATATCAGTAATAGCCTGTGCCACTGCCTGGACATTATTAAAAGCGATATATGCCTGTTCCTGCGGCAATATTCTCTGATCCAGCAAATATAATTGTTCATCTTTCCAGATAATGGGTTTTATGGAATCACAGGCTCTAAGACTCATTGATATTACCTTCTTCTTTAATCACAGGGGGCTATATCATATAATCAATCGCTTAAAAGCGGTAGATCTTAAAAACAGAACTGAAAAGCGGAGAGTTGTGTGCAAGAAGTTGATCAGATAATTCATGCCCGATGGCTGATACCCGTTGAACCGGATGACAGCATTTTTGAGCATTATTCTATCGTTATACATCAGGGTATCATCCTTGACATATTAGCGACACAAAAATGTATCAAGAAGTATCACTCAGCAATTGAACATCATTTTAGTGATCACGCCCTGCTGCCCGGTTTTATTAATACCCATACCCATGCCGCCATGTCTCTTATGCGGGGTGTTGCAGATGATATCCCTCTGATGGAGTGGCTGACCAAATACATCTGGCCGGCAGAAACACAATGTGTCAATTATAATTTTGTTAAAGAAGGCACTGAATTAGCCATCGCAGAAATGCTGCGCGGCGGCACCACTACCTTTAATGATATGTACTTCTTTCCTGATGCGGCTGCCAGAGCGGCAGAGCAAACCGGTATTCGAGCCTGTGTCGGACTTATTGTCATCGATTTTCCATCTGCATGGGCCAAAGACGGTAATGAATATTTACAAAAAGGCCTGAAACTGTATGAGCAATATCGACACCATCCCCACATAAGCACTGCCTTTGCACCTCATGCACCTTATACTGTTTCTGATGAGCTGCTGACCAGACTCTGTTCCCTGGCAGAGGAACTGGAAATACCCGTCCATATTCATCTACATGAAACCAGTGACGAAATACAACAGGCCCTTGCTGATACTGGAATGCGTCCTGTTGCCCGGCTGGAAAAACTCGGGCTTCTGTCACCCTCTCTGGTTGCGGTACATATGACCCAGTTAGAGGATGATGAATTTGAGTTATTACAGCGTTATGGCGTCAATATTGTCCATTGCCCCGAATCCAATATGAAGCTGGGCAGTGGATTCTGTCCAGTCAGTCAATTGCTGGATAAACAATTGAATATTGCCATCGGTACCGATGGTGCCGCCAGTAATAATGACCTGGATATGCTTGGGGAACTACAAACAGCCGCTTTACTGGCTAAAGCCCTCAGCAGTAATGCCTCCGTTATGCCTGCCGGCACGGCACTTAAAATGGCGACATTAAACGGCGCTAAAGCCCTGGGTATCGACCATATTACCGGCTCACTCAAAAAGGGAAAAGCGGCAGATATTATTGCCATTGACCTGGGAGCAATTGAAACCCAGCCCGTTTATCATCCGCTATCTCAGATAGTATATTCAGCCGGACGTGAACAGATCACGGATGTCTGGGTACAGGGCAGGCATCTGCTGAAGAATCGCAAGCTCACTACTATTGATCAGGAAAAAGTTAAACAACAGGCTCTGAAATGGAAAGAGGTGATTGGGGGGAGCGTTAAGCGTTAAGCGTTAAGCAAAAGATAGTTTGATTTCCGGGGTTAAACAGCCTTCGACTTTTATTTCCAGATAAAGGATAATAAGATTTACACAGGTTAAATAATATTTTTTTATCTATGTCAGCCAGTTTAAAATCCGTACCAGCCATGGGTTGCTCCTTGCTAAAAACGCCGTAAATCCTTCCATGGAGGCTTTATGGCAGCGTCCCTGCTGCCATAACTTTATCAAGGAGCAACCCATGCCTGGTACTAAGAGTGTATGAATTAAATTCATTGATGAATAGTTACATTTTTTAAGTTTTTTTTGAGAACATTATGACGACAGCACAAAAACCAACATCGCAGGCTAATGTGGACCCTCAGGAAGTGGCCAAGTTTGAGGCCATGTCTACCCGCTGGTGGGATAAGGGAGGTGAGTTTAAGCCTCTGCATGACTTAAATCCAGCCCGTTTAGCTTATATCATACAACAGGCTAATGGCCTGACAGGCAAGAAGATTCTGGATGTAGGCTGTGGCGGCGGTATATTATCTGAAAGCATGGCTCATGAAGGTGCTGAGGTAACCGGTATTGATATGGGTGATGCCAATCTGACCATTGCCAGAATGCATCTCTATGAGTCAGGCGAACAGGTGGATTATAAAAAGATTACAGTTGAGGAACTGGCAGAACAGCAGCCCGGCAGTTTCGATGTTGTGACCTGCCTGGAGATGCTGGAGCATGTTCCGGATCCGCCATCCATTATCGAAGCCTGCAGGAAGCTGGTCAAACCCGAAGGTGATGTCTTTTTTTCCACCGTTAATCGAAATGCCAAATCCTATGCCATGGCTATTGTTGGTGCTGAGTATGTCCTTAAGTTACTGCCCAGAGGCACCCATGATTATAAAAAATTTATTCGACCTTCAGAACTGGATCAATGGATCCGAAACAGTGGTCTGAATACTCGCCATATTTCCGGCATGAGCTATAATCCCTTTACCGGCCATTGCACTCTCAGTGATGATACCGACATTAATTACCTTGTCCACGCCCGCCCTGTTGTATGAACAGCATGCTATGACCCGGGCGGTATTATTTGATCTGGACGGCACTTTTGCTGACACAGCACCGGATCTGGCGGCAGCACTTAATCAGGTGCTTAAAGAGCAGGGCAAGCCTGCCCTGCCCTATGACTCTATTCGCCCGGTGGTTTCTCATGGCGGTATAGCCCTGATAAAACTGGCCTTTGATATTCCTGAACAGAGCCCGGAATTTGAACAGCTCAGACAGCGACTGCTGGAGATTTATAAAAAAAATATCAGTTTATTAACGCGCCTGTTTGATGGTATGGAGGAACTGATCAATGAGCTTGAACATAAAGGAATTGCCTGGGGTATTGTCACCAATAAACCCGCCTGGTTAACCAACCCGTTAATGGAGCAGCTGGGTTATGCTCAACGTGCCGGTACCATCGTCAGCGGTGATACTACAAAACAACGAAAACCCCATCCAGAACCTCTTTTTCACGCCTGCCGGGAGATTCACTGCAAACCGGAGCACTGTCTCTATGTCGGTGATGCCCAGCGGGATATTATTGCTGGAAAGCGGGCAGGAATGAAAACTCTGGGGGCATTATTTGGGTATATAGAAAAGCATGATAAGCCGGAAAACTGGGGAGCAGATGCCCTGATTCAGCATCCGCGCGAGGTGAAACTATTTCTATAGACAAAAAGCCCTGCAATCAATCCAGAGCATCATCCACAGCTCGTTTAGTATCATTATATAATTGCTGACTTTTTTCACTGACGTCTTTTTTTAATTCGGTAAATTTTTTATCCATTTCCTGCATTCGCGGACTGTCAGCAAAAGGATTAGACATAACAGGCTGTCCCTTACCCAGGTTTACTCCAATCCAC
>JALVAL010000371.1 GCA_027011205.1 Gammaproteobacteria bacterium | reverse complement strand
GGAAAGACACTCTTGATTAAATTGATACATTATTTTATTTTACTTATTTTAGCTCTGTTTTTACTCGATGGTTGCACTACCATCAGTGATACTCCAGCTGAAAAAAGCTCACTATTATCCAGCGATTTTCTTAAGGATACGCAGACAGACAAAATAGAAACCAGCATTGATCCGGTTATTGAATCGACTCGTCAGGCAATTGCTGAACAATCAGAACCATCTGCTGCACTGAATACTCAAATAGTTGAATATCAAAATCTCTGGTTACGTTTGTCTGAAATGTTTCAATTTTCAAATTTAGATAATTCTAAAATAGAAAAATACAAGACCTGGTATTTAAAACATAAAACTTACTTAACAAAAGTATCACATCGTGCCGAGCCCTATCTGTATCTTATTACAGAAGAAGTAGAAAAACGTCATCTTCCCGGTGAACTGGCACTATTACCCATTATTGAAAGTGCTTTTAAGCCTCATGCCCACTCCAGTCAGAAAGCAGCCGGACTATGGCAGTTTGTCCCTGCCACGGGTCGTCATTTTGGACTCAAACAAAACTGGTGGTTTGACGGGCGCAGGGATATTTATCAGTCTACCAATGCCGCATTAACCTATCTTGAACAGTTAAACCAGTATTACAAAGGTGACTGGTTACTGACTTTGGCAGCCTATAATGCCGGAACTGGATCGGTAAATAAAGCCGTCAGGAAAAACCGGAAAAATGGCAGACCTATTGATTACTGGTCACTTGATTTACCTCAAGAAACCAGAAATTATATTCCTAAATTACTGGCTGTTTCTGAACTGATAAAAAACCATAAGCAGTATGGCATCCGTTTAAATCCCATAGCTAACAGCCAGCGTTTAACACTGGTGGATACTGAAACCCAGATTGATTTGACCCTCGCAGCAAAAATAGCCGGGATCAGCCTAAAAAAAATAAAAACTTATAATCCGGCATTTAAACAATGGGCAACCGATCCGGAAGGCCCTCACCATCTGTTATTACCTGTCGATAAAGCGGAACGCTTCAAGACCGCTTTAGCAAAACTGGATAAGGATGAGCGGGTCAAATGGTATCGACATAAAATCCGCTCTGGGGAAAGCCTGAGTGTGATTGCCCATAAGTATAAAATATCCACCCGGGTCCTTAAAACGACTAATAAATTAAAGTCTACTCGTATCCGGGCAGGTAAATATCTGATGGTACCCATTGCGGTGATTCAGGAAAAAAAACTGGCACAATCGGAACAAGCCAGCACGGCTACCCGGCTGACAAAAAAACCAATACCCTCAGTTGCTGCCGGACAGTTTCATTATACCGTTAAAAAAGGCGATTCATTCTGGAAAATTGCCCGCCGCTTTAATATATCTCATAAAAAACTGGCCGCCCAGAATCGTTTATCTACCGGAGATATACTCTCCATTGGACAAACTTTAAAAATCAGTTCTACAGATAAAGCAAATAATAGCCAGCACAATAGCATTAATTATCAGGTACAAAATGGTGACTCATTGTATGTTATTTCCCGACGCTTCAATGTCTCCATCAATGAACTGAAAAACTGGAACAATTTGAATAATAAAAAATATCTCCACCCCGGCCAGAACCTGAAAGTTTATCTGCCCACCAAAAAACAGGCTATTTAATCCGTAAGCACTCGGTATGCATTACCGTTTCAGTGCTTTAAAGCTCTCTGCTCAACAAAACTTTTATTTTATTTTCAGTAAATTATACTACACTTCGAATGTTTTTATCATAATGCGTCACTTTTTATCTTTATTTCAAAAAAAACAAAATTTAAACTACACTTAAAAGCAACTATTCAGCGTTATTTAAACTCCAATAGAGTATTAGTCTGTAAGGGTAGTGTTTCCGGGGTTTATGAAAACAGGGATGTTTTCGTAATCACTGGGATAAGAACTTTGAACAAAAACAAGTTTTTGAAAAGTTCTAAACCGATACATGATGTACTTGAGCGTCCCCGGAAATACGGCCCTTACCGACTGATACCGGAATTCATGCTGAATAAATACACTTAAAAAACAATTCAAAAGGTATCTATCAACAATGAAGGTTCTTATTATTGAACATTCGCCTCTTCAGCAAAGTGTT
>JALVAL010000370.1 GCA_027011205.1 Gammaproteobacteria bacterium | reverse complement strand
GTTAGAGAAGTTATCTGAAGCCATCCCATTTGAACCACAAATATCATCTGCAAGCAAAGCAAAAGGGCCGCTATCTGGCTCTGCACCTGCTGTCACGAATAATAAAAAAAACGGGCATGTTGAAAATATAATTCTATCTAAAAAAACTGTACAAAAAAGTGCGGAGACTATTTTAAAAGACAGCCATTCAGCGATAGAAAAAAACAATATGTTTGAGCATAATACGTCGTTAATAGTCTCTGATGATAATACTAAAAAACCAGTTTCAACAGACAAAATCAGCCCAAAATTTGAATTGCCTGATAACTTGTCACAAGTGGAACCTCAATCTGATTCAAATAATATCGTTCAAGACATTACAAAAACAATAAATTTGTTTTTGCACTCTGTTCAATCACATATCAAAAATAATACCCATCAGTTCAGTTTGATAAATTATCCTGAAAATATAATCTCGATTATTCTTTTTGTCTTTATCTTAGGGTGGTTTTTTTTCAGAAAAAAGCACGTTGATTCTACTGAGGAAAAGCATGTTGAACTCGAATCGGAATTTGAAATCAAGTCTGAAAAAGTAGTATTACCTGAACCTGCTACAGGCAGTAAATTATCTGATATTAATGAGCCTGCCATAAAAAATTCTCTAGAGACAGAGGCTTCTGATAATGTTACAGGTGTTGCTACTATAGATGATGAAAAACGCTCTCTTTATACAGATGATATTTCAAATGAAATGGATATTAACGAGTTCCTGAATACGCCACAGATTAAGTCGCATAATAATGAGACTGGCATACTGGAGAAAGCTTTTGAAAATAATAGTTTCCTTTCTGAAACGGGTTATATAGCAGAAAAATCTGAACGCAATGAACAACATCAGGTGTATCAACAAGAACAAAGCAGTGTGACAACTGAAAAACTTAACCTTCCTGATCCTATTGAAGAAATAAAAGATATCCAGGATACCCTTCGTGCTTCTAAGATCGATGCTTTTCTGAATGCTGCGACTCAATGGGAAAAAAATCTATCAGCAAGCGAAAACCCTTTAAAATCTGGAGAGCTATCCGTAGAATCATCAGCTGATGAAATGCTGATAAATGAATTTAACAAAATAATAAAAAATGAAAAAGTTGATGTTTTTATTGAAGAGTTTGAGCCATTAGTATCCAGTTTGAGACAGCAAACTCCTGGATTTGAAAATGAGCCTGATGATATAGAAAATTTGATGCAGTTTAAATTATCGATACATTTTATTAAAGTGTTATCTGAAATGATGCAGGCAAACCAACTGGATCAATTTTCACAGACGGTGATAGAATTTTTGGATGATATTGTTCATGGTAATACTAAAATGAATAACGAAGTCTTCAGACGTTTGTCCTTTGTGGTGAACTTTTATGACAGATATATTAATTCTCTGAAACAAAAGCGGTCAGTTAAACTTGGAAAGTAACTGCTATCCGGAAAATTAATGATGCCTCGAATAGCCACTACACTATGTGTCAAATATGTGTCAAAACCATTGATTTTGACAATTTCTAGTATGAAACCTTATTCCTCGTCCACTCTAATGCTGTTTTAATAACAAAACTGTAGGATATGTCTTGCATTATGATTCTAAAATTGGCAATATACCCCAAGCAAAAAATGGCTAACCACATAAAATAATAAAAATCAGGAGCCGTTGATCTTTCAGGTGTTAAGCTGATTTTGAGAAAATTTGTGTCCTGATATGGCATTTTTTAGCTATCAATGCATTCTACATTGGTAAATAAAATAATGCACTTAGGTCAAAATATAGCCAAAACCGGGTATTAGATGAAAGATTAGCCCCTGAGTATATTGTCGGGGTTTTACCAGTGATAAACTATCATTTGACGAATAAGCGTATTCGTTTCATTAATAAAAAAAGAGGATTCAGACAGGATCCTGTTGTCGTGCTGACATATGTTGTTTTAGTGGGTGTTTTAATCACTGGGTTTACATCCTTCAGCTTCTAGTTCATCCTGGAATCTCAAATTTCCCGGGAAAAATATCTTAAACGCCTTTCAGTAATAACCGCGTGCAGGGGAATATCCCAGCTTTGTGCCTGCAGGTTGCTAACCCGTTGTATTTCATGGGCAATGCCAATGAATAGCGGATGATGTTTACGCGTGCGTTGGCCATGCGATTTTAAATGTTCCAGAGCCCGGTCATAAAAACCACCGCCCATCCCGATACGGTTTCCCTGTGGGTCAAAAGCCACCAGAGGGGCAAGCACGAGATCCAGCTGAGGTGCTGTTTTTAGTTGTTTTTTCTGATAAACCGGTTCCAGAATACCAAAGCTGTTTTTTCTTAAACAGGTTTTTTTTTCATAGGGTGCAAATGCCATTATACCGTTCTGCCTGGATAGAATAACGGGTAGATAGCATTTTTTATTATGGTTGTGCATTTTATGTATAAGAGGTGTTAAATCAACTTCTCCATCGGCACTGAAATACAGTGCTATATGTCTGCAATGACGATAAAAGCGGGAATGAATAATTCGCTGGCTGATGAGCTGTGAATGCTGGTGCTGCTTGATGCGGGGTAAGTGTCGGCGAGCCTGACGAATGGTTTTGCGTAATACCTTGCTGGAACTGTTTAAACTGGATCGGTTTGGATCTGCAGGAGATGAGACAGTTTTCAAGGCAAACCCTGTTAAGTTATCAGACTGAAGCGGCAGGCTGAATTGGCTTAAGTTAAGGTGAAAGAACCGCCTGAAAGGTCGTAAACTTTCGCTCTCGAACCTATCGGTTCAAGTGGGGATATGGACTGATAAATCAGGCTATCTGCTCAGTTGTCTGAAACAACAGAAAAAAGGCAGGCTTGCACACATTACCAGGAGCACATTCCCGGGGTAAAAGATTACGGCTCAAGAAGTACCCAGTTACTAACCAGATCAGGTAGAACTTTCACTCTGTAATAAGTATAGCACCATTGTCTGATAGTGATAAATAAAAAAATGATTACTCAGGTGATTTCCAGCTGTCTGCTTGCATTAACGGCCTCATCAATTTTTTCTCTCAGCTGGCGTAACTGTGTCTGCAGCTGGGAGTCATGAGCAGAGTGCTGCTGCTGCTGTAACAGGTCGTGAGCAAGATTTAACGCGGCCATGACGGCGATCCGGTCACTGCCAATGACTTTTCCACTGGCACGGATCTCATGCATTTTGTCATTTAACAGGGCAGCGGAGTCTTCCAGGCTCTGTTTGTGGTTAGGGGCACAGGCAATGCGATAGTCTTTTTCAAGAATTTTAACAGTCACTGGTACGGTTTCTTCTTTCATCCATTACCCTCCATAGCCTTGAGACGATTAATAATAGCCTCGACTCGACTGCGAGCAGTTTCGGTTTTTTCCATAAGTCTGGATCGTTCAACCTGTAGAAATTCCTGTTGCGAGCGCAATTGAACATTTTCCTGTTTAAGCTGTTGAATAGTCTCTAATAAAACACTGACACTTTCATCCAGTCGATGCAATTCCAGATCAGTATCAGAGACATTAATATTTTCTACCATAATGTAGATTTACCTGCCTTTCTAATTCTTATATTTGTGTCCATTCAGCCAATTGAAAATCCTGTTACTACGAGTGTAAAAGTTAAATTTGCTGAGCAGTTACTTTTTAAATTTCTAAAGGCTATATTAGAGTTCATTAGTGAATTGGTCAATGGTTAAAACGATAATCTATAACGGAATCTTGCTCAAGTGAGGTATAATTCCAGTTTTACGGCTTTAGTGTAAGCATTCACGGACATAATTGAATTAGAAAATGCGATGAAATCAGATATTGATATTGAACAGGTGCAGAAGAATCTGACCACTTTAGGTAGTAAGGCCACTCCTTTTGAAGCTCATGGCACCTTGTGCGGTCTGTTATGCGGACGTTCTGATCTTGAACCTCGGGAATGGATAGCTCTGACGACTGCTGCGGAAGAGTCTATAGAACAGGGAGATCTGCTGGCAGCAGAAGCCAGTGAATGGCTGGCGGATCTGTTTTTTAAAACAGTCGCTGCACTATCTGATAATAATCTCAAATTTTACCCGCTGTTAGCAGAAGATGAGGATGAAAGTATACAACTGGAAGCTATTGCCCTGTGGGCACAGGGCTTTCTTATGGGTCTGAGTCTGGCTGGAGTGGAAAAATTTTCAGAGTATTCTGAGGAAGTGGGGGAGTTTGTTGCAGCAATGACTTCGATTTCTACCGCCGATGATTATGATCTGGCCGGTGATGACAGTGACACAGAAGCAATTATTGAACTGGTGGAGTTTATTAGAATCGGGGTGCTGCTGGTGAATGAAGAAATGAATCCGCTGAGGGTTCCAGTTGATATTTCTGCTGATCAAACCCTGCATTAAACCATATATAATATCCGGAATATCCTGATTGAGCCAGAAAAATGATTGATAATAAAGAATTTGTACGCCGTAGAAAACATTTAATGCAGGATATGGGCAAGGACAGTATTGCCATTTTACCGACTTCGCTGGAGCAGACTCGAAATCGTGATGTGATGTTTCCTTTCAGACCGGATAGTGACTTTCTCTACCTGACCGGTTTCTGGGAGCCTGAAGCTGTACTGGTATTAATCCCCGGGCGGGCACATGGCGAATATGTGCTTTTTTGCCGGGAAAAAGATAAAGCTCAGGAGATCTGGCATGGTCGTCGCTATGGTCAGGAGGGGGTTGTAGCACAATTTGGTGCGGAAGACTCTTTCCCCATTTCTGATATTGACGAAATTCTGCCGGGTCTGATGGAAAATAAAAACCGGGTGTTTTACACCATGGGTATTCATGCGGATTTTGATCAGCGATTAACCGGATGGGTCAATCAGTTAAAACAGAAAGTTCGTATGGGTGTCAATGCACCAGGTGAATTTGTTGCACTGGATCATGCTTTGCATGAAATGCGTTTGTATAAATCGGCCAGTGAAATTAAAATAATGAAAAAAGCGGCCAGCATTTCCTGTACAGCGCATAGGCGTATGATGCAGAGCTGTCGTCCGGGTATGTATGAATACCAGCTGGAAGCAGAATTTATTTATGAAACCCTGTCACAGGGCTGTCGAGCACTGGCTTATCCGTCTATTGTAGGCGGCGGCATTAATGGCTGTATTTTGCATTACACTGAAAACAATGAGTCTTTAAAAGACGGTGATCTGGTGCTTGTTGATGCGGGTGGTGAATATCAGGGATATGCGTCTGATATTACCCGTACGTTTCCAGTAAACGGCTGTTTTTCAGCGGAACAGAAAGCTTTGTATGAGCTGGTGCTGGAAGCACAGGCTGCAGCTATTGAAGAGGTGTATCCCGGAAATCACTGGAATGCACCCCATGGCGCAGCGGTGAAAGTTATCACTCGGGGTCTGGTTAAACTGGGACTGCTGAAAGGCCGGGTCGATAAACTGATTAAGGATGAAGCCTATAAAATATTTTATATGCATCGTACCGGTCACTGGCTGGGGCTGGATGTACATGATGTCGGTGACTATAAAATAGATAATGAATGGCGTATGCTGGAAAACGGTATGGTGTTGACCGTCGAGCCGGGGATTTATACTGGAGATAACCGGAAAATACCGAAAAAATGGCGAAATATTGGTATTCGAATTGAAGATGATGTTCGGGTTACCCGTAATGGTTATGAAATTCTAACCAGCACAGCCCCTAAAACCGTCACTGAAATAGAAGCCATTATGGCAAAAAGGCCGTGCGCAGCAGTAAAAAGTCAGCAGTAAAAAAAGCTTCGTCAACGACGAGTCGGGTAAAAAAAGCGCCTGTGGTTAAAAAGAGTGTCAAAAAAAGCCTAACAAAAGCAGTCAGGAAAAAATCAGCTAAGAAGAAACAGACAGTATCAAAAAAAAATAACATCAAGAAAACTCCAGGGTCTTAAATTTTATGGCAGAACAAACAGCAGAATACTTTGATATAGTAATTGCGGGCGGCGGTATGGCTGGTGCAACTATGGCTCTGGCTCTGGCTCCGCTGAGATTAAATGTTGCTGTTATTGAAGCTCATCCTTATCAACAGCAGCAAACACAGCCCAGTTTTGATGATCGCTGTCTGGCTTTAGCCTGGAGTTCCCGACAGATTTATTCTGCCATGGGACTGTGGGATAAACTGAGCGGAAATACCACTAAACAGGGTGGTGACAGCTCTGCAGCTATTAAACAGATCCATGTTTCGGATCGCGGTCATTTTGGTGCGGTGCGTTTAAACCATCAGGAAGAAAATGTGCCGGCTTTAGGTTATGTGCTGGAAAGCCGGGTGATTGGCGAGACATTACTGGCACAGTTGAAAGGTCATAACAATATCCGGATTTTTAATCCCGCCTATATTGAACAGCTTGATAATCAGTCCAGCCCCGAGAACGTCAGCCTGCAGGTCAAAGCAGGAAAAAAACTGTACCATCTTGAGAGTGCATTATTAATTATTGCCGACGGGGTTAATTCCAGAACCAGGGAAAGCCTGAATATTCGTGTTCATCAACGTTCCTATGCTCAAAGTGCTGTTATTGCCAATATTGAAACTGAGCTTGCGCATCAGAATGTTGCCTATGAACGGTTTACTGATTCAGGGCCCCTGGCGTTATTGCCGCTGTCTCGCAATCGCTGTTCTCTGGTCTGGACGGTTCGGGATCACCAGCTTAAGGATATTATGGCCTTTGATGATCAGCAGTTTCGTTCGGCTTTGCAGGAGCGCTTTGGGTTTCGTCTGGGGCAGATCACCCGGGTTGGCAAGCGTTCATCCTACCCACTGGCATTAATGACGGTGGATAATCGCACTCTGCAGGGGCAGCCCAGAATTGCCCTGATAGGTAATGCTGCACACGGAGTACACCCGGTTGCCGGTCAGGGCTTTAATCTGGGTTTAAGAGATATTTCTGCGCTGGCTGAACTGATTGCCGGTGAAATACAGCATAAAACCGGGGATCCCGGAGATGCACAATTGCTTACAGATTACTGGCAATGGCGACAGGCAGATATTCGTCAGGTAACCACGATTACCAATAGTCTGATTAAATTATTTTCCAATAACTCAACTGCTCTGACGGTATTAAGAGACAGTGGTTTATTAATGACTGATATTGTGGCGCCATTAAGACATGCTATTGCTGCAGAAGCAATGGGTAATGGTCTGTTACAGGGGCGGCTCAGTAAAATGGCGGTCGGTCAGTCAATCTGTTAAGTGGATATGAGAACAATATGACAGCAACACAACATTATGATCTGATTATTATAGGCGGTGGTATGGTTGGTGCGACGCTGGCCTGTGCCCTGGGTGACAGTGCCTTAAAAATAGCCGTGATAGAAGCGCATCAAAGCGATTATAACTGGCCGCCGGGCAGCCATGATATTCGGGTCAGTGCCCTGACTCATGCCAGCCAGCATATATTTGAAAATATCGGAGCCTGGGCCAGCATGCTGAAAGACGGTGTCTGTGCCTATAGTGAGATGCATGTCTGGGATGCCAGCGGTCAGGGACAGATTCATTTTAATAGTATTGATATTGGGCAGATGAATCTGGGACATATTGTTGAAAACCGGATCATCCAGAAAGCGCTGCAAAGCAGGCTGGCTGATTTTGATAATATTGAGCTGCTGATGCCGGTTAAAGTTAAAAGCCTGCAGTTAGACAATGAGCAGCAGCCGGCAGTGTTACTGAGTACTGAAG
>JALVAL010000369.1 GCA_027011205.1 Gammaproteobacteria bacterium | reverse complement strand
GGTTAGGAATGATGCTGTCATACAGTTCTGCCAAGCGCCACGGTTCTAGTAAAATATCTTGTTTGCGCTGTCTGTCCTCTTGGGCTTGAATTTCGGCAATTAAGCGTTGGTTGTGCGAATAAAAAGGCAGGCGTGTGCGTAATTGTTGTTGCACTAAGCCGTCTTCAATAAATAATTTGTGAGAGGTTTCCACATCAGTTGGGCCATAATGAAAACTGCGTTTCATCACAATAGGCAATCCAAATAAAGTGAGGCGTTGATAACCCATGACCGAACCTTGTTTTTTTGACCAATAAGGGTCAAATGAAGTGGTTTTTATCACATGCTTACCAATATCTTCAATCCACTCTTGTTCTATCTTGGCTACTGTGCGCGCATAAACTTTGGTTGTTTGCACAATACTTGCTGCCATTATCCATGCATGTTTTTGATTAAATTGTGCCGAACCAGGGAATACAAAAAAGTTGCGGTTGCGTGCACCCGAATAACCACCGGCATCACCTGACTCTTTTTTATAACCCACATGGGAAATAAATCCCGATAAAATGGCTTGATGGATGGCGACGTATTCGGATGGTTTTGTGTTGAGCTTAATTTTCTGTTCACGCAAGATATTTTTTAACTGACTGTAAATATCACGCCATTCAAAATAACGGCGATGTGAGATAAAGTTTTGTCGGCACCATTTACGAAATTGTGAATTGCTTTGTGCTTTGTGTTGTTTGTGCAGGTCTTTCCATAAATTAATAAACGCCAAAAAGTCCGAACGCTTATCTTGGTATTTTTTATGAGCAGCATCTGCCGCTCCTGCATGTTCAAGCGGACGTTCACGCACATCTTGAATGGTTAATGCCGATACAATAATCAAACACTCCGCCACACAACCTAAATATTCTGCCTTAATTAATATTTGTCCCAACTGCACATCTATGGGCAATTGGTATAGTTTTCGACCTGAGTAGGTGAGCTTTTTATCGCTATCAATGGCATGAAGTTCGGTTAATAACTGATAACCATCGGCAATCATAGAATCATTCGGCGGATCAACAAAAGGAAACTCATCAATACTACCAAAGCCTAAAGCCGAGGCGCGCAATATAACCGATGCCAAAGAAGTCCGCAGGATTTCTGGATCGGTGTGTTCATCTCGTAAATTAAATTCTTCTTCTGAATACAAGCGATAACAAACACCATCAGCGATACGACCACAACGGCCTTTTCTTTGGTTGGCTGCTGCTTGTGAAATCCCTTCAACTAATAAACCTTGAATTTTAGAACGACTTGAATAGCGACTAACACGCGCTAGCCCTGAATCAATGACATAGTGAATACGAGGAACAGTTAAAGATGTTTCTGCCACATTGGTGGTCAATATAATGCGCCTAAGAGAACCTGGATGAAACACCCGCATTTGTTGGGCTGCTGTTAATCGCGCATAAAGTGGTAAGATTTCGGTTGAACGGATATGTTTGCGGGTTAAATAATCTTGGGCTTCTAAGATTTCTTTTTCACCCGATAAAAACACCAAAATATCGCCTTCATGACTGCCTGCATAAATTTCAGTCACTGCCGAATAAATACCCAAGTTCAAATCATCGTTATCTTCATCAAGCGGTCTATACTCGACTTCAACTGGATAACTTCGCCCTTCGACATTAATAATCGGCGCATCATCAAAATGTTTAGAAAATTTAGCGGTGTCAATGGTTGCTGATGTAATTATGACTTTTAAATCTTTGCGTTTTTTGCATAATTCTTTTAGGAAACCTAACAAGAAATCAATATTTAAACTGCGTTCATGGGCTTCATCGATAATAATGCAGTCGTAATTATTTAGAAATTTATCGTTCTGTGTTTCTGCCAATAAAATCCCGTCGGTCATAAACTTAATCCAACCATCTGCCGAATATTTATCGTCAAATCTAACTTGATAGCCAACTTGTTGACCCAACTCTGTTTGCAATTCCTCTGAAACCCTTTCTGCCATCGAGCGAGCCGCAATTCGTCGTGGTTGCGTACAAGCAATCAAGCCTTTTTCACCAAGTCCTGCCAATAAACACATCTTAGGCAGCTGTGTGGTCTTACCCGAACCAGTTTCACCTGCCACTACCACAATCTGATTCTCTTGTATGGTCTTGACA
>JALVAL010000368.1 GCA_027011205.1 Gammaproteobacteria bacterium | reverse complement strand
AAAAAAACTATCAATTCATATATCGTAATGTGCTTTTGAGTTTTTTAGTAAATACAGCCCCTGGTCAACATATTAATAAAAAAAGACTGCATAAATTTGAGGAGTAAAAGGGTTAATGAGTGATGGGATTAAGGTCGATAAAAAGAAAATTATAGCCGCTATAGTATTCCTGCTCCTGGGCTTGTATATGGCTTCTATAGTACCTTCAGTGGAAATGGCCTGGGTTATGGGCTTATTGATTCTGACCATCTATCTGTTTGCTTTTGAAGTTGTAGATGTAGATGTGACCGCTATTTCTATTATGGTCCTGCTGGGGCTGTCGACATTATTTGCGCCTATTATGGGGCTGCAGGAAGGACTGGTTTCAACAAATTTAATTTTTAAAGGTTTTTCCAGTAATGCAGTTATGTCCATTATTGCGGTTATGATTATTGGCGCAGGTCTGGATAAAACCGGTATTATGACCAAAGTAGCCGGTTTTATACTTAAAGCGGGCGGTACCTCCGAAAAGCGTATTATTCCCATTGTTTCCAGTACCGTAGGTATTATTTCTTCCTTTATGCAGAACGTAGGTGCTGCGGCATTGTTTATCCCGGTAGTGAGTAGAATTTCAGCCCGGTCCGGTCTGCCTATGTCCCGTCTGTTAATGCCTATGGGTTTTTGTGCTATTTTAGGTGGTACGGTTACTATGGTCGGTTCTTCACCGCTGATCCTGTTAAACGATCTGATTTTAACTTCAAATTCAGCATTGCCGGATGGTGTTGAGCCTATGAATACCTGGGGACTGTTCTCTGTCACGCCGGTGGGTCTGGCTCTGGTGTTTACCGGTATTCTCTATTTTGTTATTGCCGGGCCCTATGTTCTGCCTAAAACCAGCGGTAAGGCTGATGCCAGCAAGGCTACCAATACCATGGAATATTTTCAGAATATCTATGGTATTGATTATGCTCTGTTTGAGGTGGTTGTTCCGGTTGGCAGCCCATTAATTGGTCATGTACTGAACGATATTGAACAAAAAGAACATATCCGAATTATTGCTGCAGTTAAGGGTAATACCAAAGACGTAACCATTGGTCCTAATGGCGTGGCTCGTGATTATACTATTGAAGCAAACACTGTGCTGGGTGTGCTGGGTTCCCAGAAATACATTGTGGATTTTGCCAGAGATTATCTTCTGGAAGTAAAAGATGATCTGGAAAATTTTGCTGACAGTTTGTCCTCTTCCCGTTCCGGTGTGGCAGAAGTGGTTATTCCACCCGGTTCTCAGCTGGTAGGCAAATCTGCTCGCGATATCTGGCTAAGAAAAACCTATGGTCTGGCTATGGTAGCCTTACACCGTAATGGTGAAACCATGGGGGCAGGTGAAGGTATTCGTGACTTACCTTTTCAGGCAGGTGATACTCTGGTCGTGCATACTTTATGGAACAATCTGGATCGTATTGCTAAAGATAAAAACTTTGTTGTAGTCACCACAGAATATCCACATGAAGAAAATCGTCCTCATAAAGTCGCTTGGGCGGCCCTGTTTTTTACTATTGCCTTATCCATGGTTTTATTTACTGATCTTAAGCTATCGATAGCATTGTTAACCGGTGCCATTGGGATGGTGCTTTCCGGGGTATTAAAAATAGACGAAGCCTATGAAGCCGTTTCGTGGAAGACGGTATTCCTGTTAGCCAGTTTAATCCCTTTGGGACTGGCAGTGGAAACCTCCGGTACCGCAGGCTGGATTGCTGAGCAGACGCTGAAAGTGGTGGGTGATATGCCGGTCTGGGTAATTCAGGCTTCTATTGCCATTCTGGCTACATTCTTTACCCTGGTTATGTCTAATGTCGGTGCGACAGTATTACTGGTGCCTCTGGCTGTTAATATTGCCCTGGGTGTGGAAGGTGCTAATCCTGCGGTATTTGCCCTGACGGTTGCCATAGCAACATCTAACTCATTTATAATCCCAACCCATCAGGTAAATGCCCTGATTATGGGGCCTGCGGGTTATCGTGTGCCTGACTTTATGAAAGCCGGCGGTGTGATGACCATACTATTTCTGGTGGTTATGATGATAATGATGACTATTGTATTCTAAGCAATATTTTTTTTAGCAAAGAAAAAAGCCCTGTTTCCGGTAGGAGACAGGGCTTTCTTATAGTAAGCAAAGAAGTTGCAGGAAGTATTATTTAAGCTCTTTAAGAATTGCCTCAGTCACTTCGCCAATGGATGGACTGCCGTCCACTGAAATAACGCGAGTACCACCGCCCAGTTCCTTAAAGTAATTAACGGCAGCCATCGTACCTGTATTTTCGTCATAATAAATATCATGACGTTTATCAATAGCGTCATCGTCCTGATCATCTGCACGGACAGATAATTTGCCACCGCAGACTCGGCAGACCAGCTCTCCGTCTTTTTCAACCGGTTTGATCGCATCAAAAGCGATATGATTTGGATGATTATTATCATTTTCACATAAACGACGACCAGTAATGCGGATTTTAGCCACATCACGAGGCAGGACAATTTCAATAACATAGTCTAATTTGATGTTTTCATCAGCCAGTGCTTTGCCCAGGGTTTCAGCCTGAACCTTATTGCGCGGGAAACCGTCCAGTAACCAGCCATTCTTACAGTCATCTTCTTTCAGACGATCAAGGATCATCGGGATGGTAATATCATCTGGAACCAGATCGCCGCGATCAATATATTCTTTGGCTTTTTTGCCCAGCTCAGTACCGCCGCCTATGTTCTGGCGAAAGATAGCGCCGGATTCAATATGAGCAATATTGAATTTATCCTGAATAATTGCGCCCTGAGTACCTTTACCACTACCGTTTGGTCCGAAGATTAATATATTCATTTATTTCCCTTTGTTTTATTGCATATTAAATTTTAGTCAGACAGTAATATTAACCATCTGTAAAAGTTTCTGCAATACTTGTTAATAAGTTGTACTATTATATTTAAACCTTTGTAATACTCAGCGTATTCATCTTTTACCCCATTTCGGCGTTATTTTCGTACTCGAATGGTCACATATTTGTATATGCTCACATTCTCCGTGCAAAAATGCCTTGAACTGTGGCAAAATCTAAATACGCTGAATAGTTACAAACCTTTTATATTTAATATACAAGGTTAAAGTATCTGTCTGCTCAGTTGTAAATATATCATTCAAAGTTATTAATAACGCTGATCCAGGTCAATTCCAATTACTGACTAAATTACCATATACAGGATATGAACAATGACAAAAGCTATTAAAGAACCCAGTTTTCGTGATGGTGTCAATCTGATGGTAGACAGGGCTATTTCAGTTATGGGTCTGGATGCGGGTATTGCCAGTGCCATTAAGGCCTGTAATGCGGTAATACAGGTACAGTTCCCCGTTAAAATCAGAGGTAAAATTGAGGTCTTTACCGGTTGGCGCGCCACTCATAGTACCCATCGTCTGCCTTCTAAAGGGGGGATTCGTTATGCCTCATATGCGGATCAGAATGAGGTGGAAGCACTGGCGGCTTTAATGACCTACAAATGTGCCATTGTTAATGTGCCTTTTGGTGGTTCAAAAGGAGCATTATTAATTGACCCGAGCCAGTATGACCGGGATGAAATGGAAATGATCACCCGTCGTTTTGCTCTTGAGTTGATCAGAAAAGGCTTTCTAAGTCCTTCTACCAATGTACCCGCCCCGGATGTGGGCACCGGTCAAAGAGAAATGGCCTGGATAGCGGATACTTATAAGCAATTGAATCCGGAAGATATTAACTATGTCGCCTGTGTCACTGGTAAACCAATCCACCACGGAGGTATACAGGGGCGTGTGGAAGCCACTGGACGGGGTGTGCAATACGCGATTCAGGAATTTTTCCGTCACTCTGATGATGTTAAAAAAGCCAGTATGAGCGGTACTCTGGATGGTAAAACCTGCGTTATTCAGGGCTTTGGTAATGTGGGCTATCATGCTGCCAAATTCCTGTCAGAACAGGATGGTGTTAAAATTACCGCCGTTATTAACAGCACGGGTGCATTGATTAATGATGAAGGTATTAATATTGAACAGTTGCGCCAGCATATAGATGAACATCATGAAATAACGACCTATCCCTGTGCTCAGTATGTAGAAGATGGTCAGGCTGTACTGGAAAAGCAATGTGATATCTTAATTCCGGCAGCACTGGAAAATCAGATCAATCTGGCAAATGTCGATCGGATTAATGCTAACTTAATTGTTGAAGCAGCTAATGGTCCTGTTTCTTTTGGTGCAGATGATATATTAAATCGAAAAGGGATCATTTTGATCCCCGATGCCTATGCCAATGCCGGCGGTGTTACCGTGTCTTATTTTGAATGGATACGTAATATTTCTCATATTCGCTTTGGCAGAATGCAGAGACGTCATGAGGAAATGCGCGGCATGCAAATGACTAAAATGTTTGAAGAGGTCACTGGCAATTCTGTGTCTGAACATATTCGTGATACCATTACCCGTGGTGCTGACGAACTGGATCTGGTGCGTTCGGGGCTGGATGATACTATGCGCATGGCTTATCAGGAGATACGTGAAACCATGGATAATAATGAAAATATTAAAGATCTGCGTACCTCAACTTATGTTACATCAATTAGAAAAATAGCCCGTTCCTATCTGGATGTAGGGATTTTATAGGATCTGAACAATTATGGTCGAAATCCCGAAAGGACTTCCTCCACTGGGGGGAATGTCTGTTACAACTTTTTTACAGGACTACTGGCAACAACAGCCGCTGATAATTCGTCAGGCATTTCCTGATTTTGAAACACCACTCAGCCCGGAGGAACTGGCAGGCTTATCCTGCGAAGAAGAGGTTAATTCCAGAATAATTATAGAAAAAGGGGGTGATCATTCATGGCAGGCTATTCATGGTCCTATGACAGAAGAAATATTTGCCTCTATGCCGGAAACGCACTGGACTCTGGTCGTCAATGATCTGGAAAAAACAATTCCTGAGCTGGCCTGGATAACGGATCAGTTTCGTTTTATACCAGAATGGTACCTGGATGATTTAATGAGCAGCTATGCAGCACCGGAAGGTACGGTAGGGCCGCATTTTGATCTGTATGATGTGTTTATCCTGCAGGGTTCCGGTCAGCGCCGCTGGCAAATCAGTACTCAGCCCGTAGCAGAGGATAATATTATCCCCGATGTTGCTATTAGACTGCAAAAAGATTTTACTGCGGAAATTGAATGGATCCTTGAACCCGGAGATATGATGTATCTGCCTGCCGGTGTATCTCATTACGGTGTTTCTATCGGTGAGAGCATGAGTTATTCGATCGGTTTTAAGGCCACCAGCCATGAAGCTCTGGTCAGTGATTTTATTGCTTACATTACCCGTGAACTGCCGATCAGCAAAACCTATCATCTGCCCAACGAAGGGCTTGCAACACACCCCGCTCAAATTACAGCTGCTGCTATAGCAGAAATCAGAACGATTTTTAAAAATTACCTGGATCCCCAACATCCTCAGCTGGCCCGCTGGTTTGGCAGTTTTGTCAGCGATTCTAAAACAGACTTTGTGCTTGAATGTGAACAGCCGGTAGACTCTTTTGAACAGTTGCTGGCGCTGCAGAAGAAATTTGCTGTACCATTATTGCGTCATCCTGCCAGCCGTTTTGCCTTTACTGCTGCAGGACAACCGCAGGCTGTTATGTTATTTGTCGACGGGCAGGAATTAAATGTCTCAAAAACGTTTGTGTATCAGCTTTGTGATCAGCGAACAATTGATTTAATGAAATTATCCAGGCTGATGAATGAAAATGAACGAGATTTATTGCTCGATCTTTATAATGCCGGCAAGTTATATTTTGCTAATGAATAAATAGCAGTGATTTTAATAATAAAAGTGATTCGGTTCTTATTTCTGTATAAAGACTACTTTTGTTTGACTAAATAGTTGATTAAATACTGAAAATTGTCTATTAAAAGGTTTATTAACCGAAAATTTGTAAAGCCTGCAATCCAGTTCAGGAAATTAATGAAAATTCGCTGTCCTCAATGTCAGACACAGTATAATAATATTCCGGGTAGTTTTTTCAGGCGTAAAGTGGTTTGTAAAAAATGTCAGTTCCGTTTTATTGCTGAAGACATTGAGCGGCTTGAATTCGCACAGGAAACCCGGCTGGCAGAAACTCATCCTGACTCTGAAAATAACTCAGAACACTTCGATTTCCCACAGCAAACTCGTCTGCTGGAAAAACCAGAAATTACTCTTGAAAAAAAACAGCCATCGGTACTGTCTACACTATCCAGGATTTTAGATGCAGGCAGTGAGCATCTAAATCAGCATAAGCAAATGACTCAGCAGAATGTTTATAACTGGCAAACGGGTGATGTGATTCTGGATCTGTATGAAGTTAAATCCCTGTTGGGTGAAGGTCAGTTTGGTAAAGTCTATCAGGTCAGGCATAGAAACTGGAATCTCGATCTGGCTTTAAAAACACCTAAATCTAAAGCTTTGTCGGCAGGTGCTGAGAATATTATCAAGGAAGCGCAAACCTGGGTAAACCTACCCCTGCATCCTAATATAGTCAATTGCTACTATGTCCGGCAAATCAATGGTGTCCCTCAGATTTTTAGTGAATATGTTGATGGCGGTGACTTAAAACAGCTGATCCAGAGTAGAGCCCTTTATCGGGGAAATCAGCAGACAATTTTAAAGCGGATTCTGGATATTGCCATACAGTCAGCCTGGGGATTATCGTTTGCACATGAACAGGGTCTGATACATCAGGATGTAAAACCTGCCAATATTATGCGGGGTTCAGATGGTTTGGTCAGGATCACTGACTTTGGGCTGGCTAAAGTCTCCGGCTTATCTGAGCCATCAGGAGGTGGCGTAAATGTCATTGCGGCATTAGGTATGACTCCGGCTTATGCCTCTCCAGAACAACTGGCAGAAAAAACCTTAAGCCTGAGTACTGATATCTGGAGCTGGGCAGTCTGTGTACTGGAAATGATTGTGGGTTATTGCTCATGGGAGGCAGGGGCAGTTGCACCGGGTATTCTTGAAGCCTGCCTGAATCAGAAACTTGAGGAGCCTTCAGCCTTAAACACCATTCCTGAGCAATTAGCACAATTGTTAGGTCGTTGTTTTGAGGAGCAGCTATCTTTACGCCCAGCGAGCATGTTACAAATTGCTCAGGAATTGATAGATATTTACGTACAGCAAAACGCTCAGCAATACCCACGACAAATATCTCAGCAGGGCAGCGAAACAGCATCCTCTTATAATAATCAGGCTATTTCTCTGCTGGATCTGGGGTGTATTGATGAAGCTGTAACTTTGTGGCAAAAGGCTTTGACCATAGAACCCCAGCATTTTGAAAGTATTTATAATCAGTCTTTATTTCAATGGCAAAAAGAAGGCATAGAAGAAAGTGTATTACTGGAAAAAATTCTATCTCTGTGTAATAAAGTAACCCGTAAAGCTCATTGTTTAAATAGCCTGTCCCGCCTGTATCTGCAATTTGGTCACTATGATGAAGTGATTAAACTATTAAATAATGGTCAGTTAAAATTTTCTCGTTTAATATCTCAAAGCGATAATGAATATGGTAGCAAAAAAAGTATTGAGCTGGCTTTAGCACTGTGTGCACGCTATCGACTGGTAAAAAATACTGAACGCTGGCAGTTCATTGCCCGGCAATTACAGCAGTCAATTGACAGTAAAACGGTTGACCC
>JALVAL010000367.1 GCA_027011205.1 Gammaproteobacteria bacterium | reverse complement strand
ATAATATACTGATTATTATAAATGAGCAGAAGTAAGGAGAAAATAATGCTCTTCCAAAACAACAAATTAATTAAGACTGTCTGTACATCTCTGGCTTTAGCCGGGTTCAGTCTGGGGGGAGCCGTTAATGCCAGCGAGACTGCTATTAACACTGACCGTGTTCATTTTCAGGGTCAGGAATATCATTATCCACCCGCAAATGTTTTATCTCAGCCGGTTAATAACTCTGTCACCCGGAATATCACAGCCCCTCGAGCACAAAGTATGAGACCGGCTGTTCGTCCTCCAGTTGCCAAAAATTATAATACCGCCAGACCGCCGGTCAATAGAGCTGTTCCTTATGGCAGGTCTCCGGTAGGCAGACCAGGATCTTATGGCAGACCTCCGGTAAACAGACCGGGATCTTATAGCAGACCTCCGGTAAACAGACCGGGATCTTATGGCAGACCTCCGGTAAACAGACCGGGATCTTATGGCAGACCTCCGCTAAACAGACCGGGATCTTATGGCAGACCAGGCACAAGACCACCTCAGGCCAGACCCGGTTATATGCCTCCACCGCCACGTCCTGCAGGCGCACCACCATTGAATCCTCCTTTTGCAGGTTCTGCTGGGAGCAGGTCAATACCGGGAAAATCAGCCGTAGTCATACTGGATCCGGATGTACCGAAAAAATACGCTAATAACCCTTATATCAACCATACTTATCATAGTGCTACCCCACCTTATGCAGGTGGTCCCGGCAACTCTTATCGCCGATCGGGCAACGGTCCCTTTAAAAACATGGGGTTTGGCCCTTTTAATGGCAATTCCGCACCCTGGGAATCCTGGCCATTGGGTAATCGTGACAGTTTCTGGAATCGTAAAGAAGTACCCTTTAAAAGTCTGAAGCCAGGCGACTGGTTTAATCCCGGTGATCCTAAAGAAGGACTGGCTGATATGTGGGATGATGTGATTGCTGCACCCGATGATCTGGGTACTATGCCCGGCGGCTGGAATGTACCTTCAGTTTCAGTACCTAATCCAGTGGATCTGGAAGATCAGCTACAAAAAGCCAGTAAGGAAGTTCCTGATTTAATTCGTGTTTATGATGATTAATGCCTCTCTTATTCCCCCTTTTTTATAACAGGGGGAATTTTATCCCCGCCCTGAATATTTCCTTTATTTAAGATAGAATACCCTTCAAAGATCAACATCCCTGTGTTTTAACTTTGAGGAACATTGTGTCAGAATTTATCCCCGGTCAACGCTGGATCAGCAACACTGAAATTCAATTGGGTCTCGGTACAATTATTGATGCCGATCTCCGTACTGTCACTCTCTATTTTGCTGCCAGTGATGAAACCCGTATCTATGCACAGCAAGATGCCCCGCTGACACGAATTATTTATAAAACCGGCGAAACCATAAAATCTATTTCAGGACAAACCCTGGCTATTTCCGATATTATAGAAACAAAAGGACTCGTTGAGTATTCGGGTTCTGATGAATCTGGTAAGCACGTGACATGGGCAGAAAAAGAGCTGGATCATTATGTTAAGCTTAACCGTCCTTCAGAACGTCTGTTCAGCGGACAAATCGATCTGAATCGCTGGTTTGAATTACGTTTTCAAACTATTGAACAACTAAACCAACTCTCTAATAGTGACCTGAGTGGACTGACTGGCTGCCGTACTGCTTTAATTCCACATCAACTTTATATTGCCCATGAAGTGGCCAACCGTTATGCCCCCAGAGTGTTGTTAGCCGATGAAGTCGGACTTGGAAAAACCATTGAAGCCGGTCTGATTATCCATCATCAATTATTAAACGAGCGCGCGCAACGAGTACTGATTGTAGTACCTGAAACGCTATTGCATCAATGGCTGCTTGAAATGCTGCGCCGTTTCAACTTGATGTTCAGTCTGTTTGACCAACAGCGTTGTCAGGCCATTACCGAACACAATACTGACAACCCGTTTTTATCGGAGCAATTGATACTGTGTTCTCTGGAATTTCTGGCTCAGAATGAACAATATGTTCAGCATGCTCTGGAGGGTGAATGGGACTTATTAGTGGTAGATGAAGCACACCATCTGCAATGGACACCGGAGCATGTTAGCCATGAATATCAGTTAATTCAAAAACTGGCCTGGCAGGTTCAGGGCTTATTATTATTAACCGCCACACCGGAACAATTAGGTATAGAAAGTCATTTTGCCCGTCTGCACCTGCTGGATCCTGATCGTTTTCCTGAGCTTGATACTTTTATGGCAGAAGAACAGGGATATCGTACCATTGCCCATGCTATAGATGCGCTATTAAGCCATAAACCGTTTGACGAAAATATTCGTCAAACTCTGGAACAGGCTTTAAAAGAGGAACAGGATCCAGAGGATAAAGTTGTTTCTCAAAACAGCCTTTATAGTGCCCTGGAAAATCTGACCCAGAATGATAGCAGAGAACAGCAACAGGCACGGCAACTCCTGATTGAACATCTGCTGGATCGACATGGTACCGGCCGGGTATTATTTCGCAATACCCGTTCCGCCATAAGCGGTTTTCCACAACGTCAGGTTTTTACCCACCCCCAGCAACTGCCGGAGGAGTACCAACTCTGTATTAAACATTTTCAGGATGAATTTGGCCAGACTTCTGAGCTGGATGATACTGAAAGCCAGTTTTCAAATCTCGTTCTTTATCCCGAGCTACTGTATCAGCTTGCCAATAGTCACAGCCGATTATACACCGACTGGACTCAAATTGACCCACGGCTAACATGGCTGGGTGAATGGCTGCTCGAAGCCAGAGAGAGCAGTACTCATCCTGCTCAGCTAAAAACCCTGGTCATTACGGCCAATGCTCAAACCGCTATAGATTTAGCCTCTGCTTTACACCGACAATGGGGTATTTATTGTGCCACCTTTCATGAAGGTATGAGTCTTATTGAACGTGATCGGGCTGCTGCCTTTTTTGCCGATATGGATAATGGTACGCCGGTTCTGATCTGTTCAGAAATTGGCAGTGAAGGACGTAATTTCCAATTTGCCCATAAACTGGTTCTATTTGATCTGTCGGTTAATCCTGATTTACAGGAACAACGAATTGGCCGGCTGGATCGCATCGGACAGTCCCGAACCATACAGATCCATATCCCTTATTTAAATGATTCCGCCCAGGAAGTTTTATGCCACTGGTATCATCAGGGCCTGAATGCTTTTGAGCAGACCTGTCCTGTCGGACATAAAGTTTTTGAACAGTTAAAAACTGAACTCTACCCATTACTGATGCAGCCTGACTGGTATAACGATTTAAACAGCAGCAACGCCTGGCAGACATTGCTGGTACGCACTCAAGCACTGCATACACAACTTAATCAGGCTTTAAATGAAGGACGGGATAAACTTCTGGAATACAATTCCTGCCGCCAGCCTCAGGCTGATTTACTAAAAGAACAAGCCGATGATTTTGATGATGATAAGCATATCATCAACTATATGGATGCTCTATTTGACGCCTTTGGTATAGAACATTCCGAACACAGTGAAGGCAGTTACATTATCAGACCCGGGGAAAACATGATCAATCAGTTTCCTGGCTTACCGGAAGATGGTATGACCATTACTTATCATCGGGATATTGCACTGGCCAATGAAGACTGGCAGTTTTTCAACTGGGAACACCCTATGGTCAGAACGGCCATGGACATGGTGCAAAGCAGTGAAATGGGTAATACTGCCATCACAACACTTAATAGTCGTCACCTGCCGCAACCAGGGCAACCGCTTAAAGCCGGAACTCTATTACTGGAATGTCTGTTTATTCTGGATACCGCAACTCATAATACTTTGCAGGCAACACGCTATCTACCCGGCACCAGTATTCGTATTTTAATTAATGAACATGGACAGGAACTGACGGACAGTATTGCTCACCGGGATATTATTCCTTCTGAAAACGCTATAAATCAGCAAACGGCCCAGCAGATCATTAAAATAAAAGAAATGGTACTGGTCGATATGATTCAGCGGACAGAGCAGCTCTGCGCATTGAGAGCACCGGATATAATAGCTCAGGCATATAAAGCCAGCGAAAATTTATTACAAAACGAGATGAAACGCCTCAAAGCACTGGCTCGGGTTAATCCTAATATTCGTGAGGATGAAATTAATTTTTACCAGCAACAGCAGCATTTGCTGGATAAACTGTTTGAACATATTTGTCCAAGACTGGATGCCTTACGGGTTATAATTGTAACCTGAAACAGGTATTATATTCACTAACCAGTGTGCATCCGGAAATTGCCTTCCTGGCAATTTACCAGAACGTAAAAGAAAAAGTGTAATTTTTATTTTACTCTATTTTCAACGACTTACAGTCGTCAAAAATGAGTGGCACGTCCCTGTACCGCAAGTGTACATCAATAAACGGATGCACACTAACTACAACAATCAGGCAGCAAAATGACTCGTGAGTTTATTGACAATACCAATATAGTATCTGAAAACATACTGATCCCTCCCAGTGAGTTTAAACAGCAATTTCCACTGAGTACAAAAGCAGAACAGACCATATTAAAAGGCCGTCAGTCAATACGGGATATTCTAACTGGAAACGATCATCGTCTGCTGGTCGTTACCGGCCCCTGCTCTATCCATGATAAGCAGTCAGCTCATGAATATGCCCAGAAGCTTAAAGCACTCAGTGATGAACTCAGTGACACCTTATTAATTGTCATGCGTATTTATTTTGAAAAGCCTCGCACCACCATTGGCTGGAAAGGTATGATCAACGATCCCGATTTAAACGGTAGTTTTAATGTAACACTGGGACTTGAACGAGCAAGGCAGTTACTACTATGGATGGCAGAACTGGGTTTACCGGTTGGAACAGAAGCCCTGGATCCCGTTACACCTCAATATTTATCTGATTTATTTTCCTGGACTGCCATAGGTGCACGTACCACTGAATCACAGACTCATAGGGAAATGGCCAGTGGTCTTTCTACACCTGTTGGTTTTAAAAATGGCACAGATGGTAATCTGAATGTTGCAATCAATGCCCTGCATTCAGTCTCCGCAGCACATCATTTTCTAGGCATTAATCAGCAGGGACAGGTTGTTCAAATACAAACACGCGGTAATGCATTTGGGCATATTATTTTACGTGGAGGTAAAACCAGCAATTACGATTCTGGTAATATCAAACTGGCAGAAGAAGCATTAGAAGCTGAAAAACTACCTAAAAACATTATGGTTGATTGCAGTCATGGCAATTCTAATAAACAATATGAGCTACAACCTCTGGTTGCCGGAGATGTAGTTCAGCAAATAGTTGATGGCAACCCGTCGATTATGGGTATTATGCTCGAAAGCCACTTATATCCAGGCAACCAGTCCATTCCAGAAGATCTTAATCAGCTTGAATATGGAGTATCCGTAACCGATGCCTGTATTGACTGGACAACAACTGAAGCATTGTTAAGAGATGTAGCACAAAAATTATTGCCTGTTGTCCAAAATAAAAACAGACCGTATCAGCAATGAAAAAAATTATTATCTGGTTGATATCAATTATTATTACCCTGTTACTAATAGTTTACTGGCTAAATCCCAAAGAAATCTATCAGTTGAATAATAAAACCACACAATTTATTGACTATCAAAGTGCTCCAGAAGGCACACATTCTTTAAAAGCATCTGATTGCGGACTCTGTCATGCAGAAATTTACCAGGAATGGCAAACCAGCCTGCATTCTAAAGCTTTTGTTGATCCTTTTTTTACCGCCTATCATAAAAAAGATAAAGGTGATCCTACCTGTCTGGTCTGCCATACTCCGCTGGCAAATCAATCTCCACTATTAATTAGTCTTAGCTCTGCTCATTCTCAATCTCTCAAGAGCCGGGAAAATCCAAACTATGACCCGGAATTACAAAAGGAAGGTGTTAACTGTGCCGGATGTCATGTTCGCAAAGGCATAGTTTATGGCCCTTATAAAGCCAGAGTTATGAGTGCCCCGCACCCTGTTGCATTCGATCAAAGATTTTTAGATAAAACCTTATGTAAACAATGTCACGAAGTTCCCAGTAAAGATTTTTCTTTAATGAAAGAAGGTATCTGCAGTACCGGCAGGGAATCCAATGCCGGAATATGGGCTGCCAGAGGATTTATCTGTCAGGACTGTCATATGCCTGCAACGGAACGTCCCTTAATGACTGGATTCCCCTCACGCGCAGGTCGTAAACACCTTTGGCCGGGTGGCTATTCCACTCAACAATTACAAAAGGTTTTTAGTTTTAAAGCCCAGAAGATTAACGATAAAATTAAACTGACTATTACCAATAGTGGTGCCGGACATAAGGCTCCAACCGGAGATACGGATCGTTTTATTACTCTGGATTTCATCTGGCAGGATAAGCAGGGAAAACAGACAATACTGGAAACTATTAAATTTAAACGCCAGGTGATCTGGCAGCCTATTATGTTTGTATTTTCAGATAACAGATTAGGTCCAGGTAAGAGTACAAGCATCACAGTCAAAGCCCCGGAATCACAGGGCAAGTTACTCGTTAATGCTGTTTACCATGTCATGACCGATACTTCTTTGCAACGACTAAAAGAAAAATATCAGTTAAAAAATGGACATTCTGTTCATCGTCAATTTATAACTAATCAGGAAATCAGAATTAATCAATAAACCTTTTTCTCATAATTACTGGCATATTGCTTCCTAAAGTGACCGCTTGTGGTCAGCAGGTATAATCTTCATAACATCATCCAGGGAGAATTCGTCAGAGAAAAACAGGTTGACATCGTAACAAAACAGTCTTTAGGTACTCCTTTTTTATTAAGCTGGCAGCTCTGCTCCTAAAGAGTTGACGATGCATCTCATAAGGTCAGCAACAGAAGTCATTACCCAAATCTTCCTGTAATATAATCTTCCGTTTGCTTCTTTTTAGGATTAATAAAAATGTTCTCAGTAACATCAAATTCAATTAATTCTCCCAGATACATAAATGCAGTAAAATCTGAAATTCTTGAAGCCTGTTGCATATTATGAGTCACAATCACTATTGTATAGTTCTTCTTTAACTCAATAATCATTTCTTCAATAGCCAGTGTTGATAGCGGGTCCAATGCAGAGGTTGGTTCATCAAATAAAATTACTTCCGGTTTTAATGCCACAACCCGTGCTATACATAAGCGTTGCTGTTGGCCTCCTGATAAACCTCGAGCATCATCAGAAAGCCGATCTTTTACCTCTTCCCATAAAGCAACATCTTTAAGTGCTTTAATAACCTTTTCTTTTAACAAATGTTTGTTTTTATTCCCTGACAAACGTAAACCATAGGCAACATTATCAAAAACAGACATGGGAAAAGGGGTAGGTTTCTGAAAAACCATCCCTACCCTTTGCCTTAAGGTAATAAAATCATTTTCTTTTTTTATCAATAAAATATTTTTTTGTTGTTGCTGCTGCAGCTGCTCTCCAAATAATAAAATTTCACCTTCATAGATGTTTCCATGATACACATCATGAATCCGATTCATACTACGTAATAAAGTTGATTTGCCACAACCGCTAGGGCCTATTATAGCTGTTACCTTATTTGTTCGAATAGACATGTTTACATCGCATAAAGATGCTGACTTAGATCCACGATAAGTAAAACTAAAGTCTTTAATCTCCATTTTGTTTTTCATCAGTTTTTTTTCCTTTTATTCCTAACTATAT
>JALVAL010000366.1 GCA_027011205.1 Gammaproteobacteria bacterium | reverse complement strand
ATATCGAGCAGTGAAGATAATAAATAGGCTTTTGATGAATTTTTATGTAGCTTGTCATCATAGAAGATATTTAATTCTTGTTAAGATGCGTTAACATAAGTTACAGTAAATTTTCCGATTCAATTACTATATATAGAGAGAACATTATGTGCGATTCCAAGACCTTGAATGAGAAATTTTCAATCCCCGGTTTGATAGAGTTTGTTGAAAATGCTCAGGGGGCGCTAGTGGCACGAGTGGAAACACCGCAGGGAACAATGGAGGTAGCACGTCAAGGTGCACAGTTGCTGTTCTGGACACCTAAGGATCAGGCTCCTGTGGTATGGATGTCCCCACTTGCACAATTTAAAAGAGGCAAATCATTGCGCGGAGGATCTCCCGTCTGCTGGCCATGGTTCGGCCCTCACCCTGAAAACAACTCACTGCCGGGTCATGGCTTTGCACGTAACCTTGAATGGCGGGTGTTGGAGACTAGTAGGCTAAAGGATGCAGCACGCATTACTATGATCTTTGAACCGGGAGAAGAGCAACAAAAAGACTGGCCTCATCAAGCAGAACTAACCCTGTCTATTACTATGGGAGAAGCATTGGAGATGGTACTCACCACGCGTAATCAGGGTGAAACAGCATTTACCATTACCCAGGCGCTGCATACCTACTTTCATGTAGGTGATATAGCCAGGGTACGGGTAGAAGGGTTGGAGGGAAAGGAATACATTGATAAGGTAGCCGAAGAGGCATGCCATCTGCAAAAGGGACCAGTGACTATTGACAGTGAAGTTGATCGAATTTATCTTGACTGTCCTGGAGACTTAGTTATTGTCGATGATGCCTTAAAAAGGCGAATTCATATTGCCAGGCAAGGTAGTAACAGTGCAGTCGTATGGAATCCATGGGCCGAGAAGGGTGCAGCTTTCGGAGATATGGGGGACGACGGGTATCGCAATATGCTCTGTGTAGAAACAACCAATGCAGCAAAAGATACAGTCACTCTGAACCCAGGGGAGAGTTTCACTCAGGTAAGTCGCTATATGGTGGAATCATTCTAAGCTATCTTATTAGAATTATGGGTGTAGATGATCATAGACATTATGTTAATGTGCATTAACAGGCAATTATTAATGAGAAAAGATTTTTCAAAATGTAGTAAAAATTGTACCAGTAATACATTAATCAGGTCAATTGAATAGCATAAATTTCAAGTGGCTTGTCATGATAAGGAGTGACAGATGTTGTCTGGAAGTGGAAAAATCAACGTCAATTATGGTTGGGAAATAGTTTTGTTTAATCAGATACGGAATTTTTCTGACGGCATTACATTTTTTGAAGAAAAGCTTAATTGGGATAGATTTCATGGTGATCATTCACCCAAAGTAGAAGCACATCTAATTTTGTTTAATTTTACTATCATCGAATTTAATGTCTATTATTTGCATCATCGTGGCAGTTATAACTAATATAGTATGACTGGGCTTCTTGTTAATACCAGTTAAAGAAAGTTGGGTTAAACACACAAAATGGATTTCGTGGTTCCAGAATACATCCTTTTGGTGTGATGATCTCGAGGAGTTTGCTAATGACTTTAAAGCATTTAAAACAAAGCTCATGGACAATTGAACAAGCCAACCAGCAGGTTAAACAGGAATATGATGAACAATACTGGCAATTTCTGATCGGGTTAATAAATATCAAAGAGGTGAAATGGAATGTTAAAAATAATAGCATTGATTTTGCTGAGTATATTCCTCTAAAAACACTGATTAATGAGGTGTTAGAGAGAATTCCGACAGACGAGTTTATGGTTGAGAAATGTCATGTCTGTCAACATTATTTCAATGCAAACAAAGATGATGGTATATTTGGTGATAGCGAAAAATTAACACACTTCATCTGTAAAAAATGTGCGCATTCATTAACAGCCTGGGAATTTTATCAAAATCACCTGAAGACTTGAGATTAGGGGCTGTTGATAGAAATATCGTATCTATTCAGCCAGTCGAAAGTTTGTAACAGAAGCAGGGTATGCCTTGCTAAAGCCGCCAGACTTTATCTGTTTGATATTATGACCTGGTAAATAAAATATCTCGAATAGCCAGTTAGAGGTTTCTATGAAAAAGCTAAAAAATGAAAAAGCATTAGTGAAAAAGGCCATTTTAGAAGGTGTTAAATATGGAGAGGGAAGGGGGGTAGTAGAATTTGAACCGACGGATTCCGCACATGAAAAAATTGAGTACATCTATCGATTACTGGTTCATGATAAAGTGATTCAGCCTATCCCGGAAGATCAGGTGTCTCAGAAATCCATGATGCATAAGCTTGCTATCTGGGCATCAAAAATGAAATGAATTTAGGTAACTACTCAACATACTTTAAGCTGATTAATTACTGAATTTGTGTCAATTTTTACATAAGGTAAATAAAGGACGCTCCACTTGATAAATGGGAGGCGATGTGATGTTCCCAATTATTCCGTACGTAATGCATCCACCGGATCAAGCTGGGCGGCATGGCGGGCAGGCAGGACGCCGGCAAGCAGGCCGATGCTGATGGAGATGATTTCAGCCAGGATGACAAAATTCCAGGAGAGGTGTACCGGCAGGGCGGGGAAGCTGATATGCAGCAACTGGGCAATGCCGATGCCCAGGGTCAGTCCGACCAGGCCGCCGATGGCAGCAAGTATAATGGCCTCACCTAAAAATAAACCCAGTATCTGAGACTGTCTGGCACCTAATGCCCGCAGCAGGCCGATTTCACTGGTGCGTTCATTAACGGCAATGGTCATAATAGTGACGATACCGATGGCACCGACTAATAATGAAATACCGCCAATGGCTGTGACTGCAAGGGTCAGTATATCGAGTATGGAGCTTAATACCTCAAGCATTTGCTGCTGGGTGGTAATAGTGACATCATCCTTGCCATGACGTGCTTTAAGAGTGTGTTTAATGCCTTTAACCATCATGTCTGCCGGGACATTATTTTTATACAGCACATCAATTTCATGCAGGCTGTCACGGTTAAATAAATTCATCGCACGGGAGGCTGGAATATAAAGGGTATCATCCATATCAAAACCCAGTATGGTGCCTTTTGACTCCATAACGCCAATGATCAGAAAACGATACCCGCCAACACTAATACGTTGTCCCAGTGGATTCTGAGTATCAAATAATTCGTTTTTAAGTTTACTGCCCAGTACGGCAAAAGCACGGGGTGTGAGCGGATCATCAGTGGGTAGAAATTGCCCGGATTTGACGGCCATTTTAAAGGCTTCGGGCATTTGTGAGCCGGTACCATAAATTGTGGTACGACGACTGCGATGCTGTGCCTTAATTTCAGCGTTACCCTGAATAAATGGCACGACTGCACTGGCATAGGGAAGACGTTTAAGTGTTTGAGCATCTTCAATGGTTAATGGTCGTTCAGTACCAAACACGCCCATACTGATACCATGGGTGGTTGCCTTGCCGGGGTTGATTGCTACCAGATTGGTGCCGAACTGGGTAAATTCATCCACTACAAACTGCTGTACGCCTTTACCGATAGAAGTTAATAACACCACTGCGGTAATACCTATGGCAATACCCAGTGCCGTTAAAAAACTTCTCAGACGATGGGCAATGAGAGATGAGCCGGTTAAATGCAGAAAGTCGCGCAGCAGCATGATTTATTTACCCGTCAGAGCCAGAACCGGATCCAGACGTGCAGCCTGGCGGGCGGGCAATAGGCTGAACACTAATCCAGCCAGCAGGCTGACAGCCATTGAGGCTAATAATGCCCAGAGCGGCGCATAGGCCGGCAGCTCTGGAAAAAACTGTCTCAGAGCATAACAGCCCAGTTCGCCCAGTATTAAACCCAGAACTGCACCCAGAGCAGATAACATCATGGCCTCGAATAAAATCAGGTGAATGATCTGGGTTTGAGGGGCGCCCAGGGCTTTAAGTAAACCGATTTCTGTCTTGCGCTGGGATACGGCGACCAGCATCACATTCATAATTAAAATTCCGGCTACTGCCAGGCTGATGGCGGCAATGCCACCAACAGCATAGGTTAATGTACTTAAAATACGATCAAAGGTTGCCAGTACGGCATCCTGAGTTATGACGGTGACATCACGTTTGCCCTGATGACGTTGTTTCAGCTGTTCAATAATAAACTGTTTAACCGGTTTAATGGCAAAACGGTTTTTGGCTTCTACCAGAATACGAAATAATGACGGGGTATTAAATAATTGCTGTGCAGAGGCTACCGGGATAATAATGATATCCTGCACATCAATTCCTATTGAACGCCCTTCAGTGGCCAGAACACCTATCACACGAAAGCGTCGTTCACCCAGACGCAGCCACTGACCCAGTGGTGATTGAGCAGTAAAAAGTTCATTCTGGATTTTACTGCCAATCACACAAACAGGGGTAGCACGATCCAGATCCGTCACGGGTAAAAAACTGCCCTGTGCCAGCTGCCAGTGACGAAGCTTTAGAAATTCATGACTGGTGCCGATAACAGGCACCTCCCGTGACCGTCCCCCGAAGCTGGCATTAACAGAACCGATATTCATGGGTGCAATACGCCGAATATTGCTATTACGACTTAATGCCTGTGCATCATTAAGGGTCAGGTCGCGGGGCGTGGCATTGACCATGGCCAGAGAGCCCAGACCGGATGTTTTAGAATAGCCGGGAAACACAAGCACCAGATTGGTGCCTAAGGAGGAAAATTCACTGGCAATATAACGTCGGGCACCATCCCCCAGAGCGGTTAAGATAATCACGGCAGCCACACCAATAGCCATGGCTATAAGCATTAACAGGGTTCGGGCGGGATAAGCCCGTAAGGCTGTCCAGGAAAAATGTATGCTGTCATGTATGGCTGCTGGCATTTGCCTGATCTTGTCTGGGCGGGCTTGTTCCTGGACTGGTTCCCGGATTGCTGTTCAGATGGCTATCGGATTGTATACGACCATCCAGCATTTGTATCTGGCGTTTTGCCCGCAGGCCGATATGGGCATCATGAGTAACGATAATCAGGCTGATCCCCTGCTGGTTAAGCTGCTCAAGAATAGCGATGACGTCCTGCCCGGATTTCTGATCCAGATTTCCGGTGGGTTCATCGGCCAGTAATATTTTGGGCTGCATAATGGTGGCACGAGCTATCGCCACCCGTTGTCGCTGTCCGCCTGAAAGCTGATCCGGAGTATGATCTGCCCGATCGCTTAAGCCGGTATCACTAATTGCCTTTTGTACCCTCGGCTGGCGCTGTTCAGGAGCAATGCCGGCCAGTATTAACGGTAATTCTATATTCTCAGCCGCTGTTAAGCGGGGGATCAGGTGAAAAGCCTGAAATACAAAGCCAATAGTCTGGCTGCGTATGGCTGCCTTTTCCCGTTCATGCAGAACAGTGACATCCTGCTGATTTAATAAGTAAGTACCTTTACTGGCACTGTCCAGCAGGCCGATTAAATTGAGTAAGGTTGATTTACCTGAGCCTGAGGGACCCATAATAGAAATATATTCACCGGGATGAATGCTCAGATTGATATTATCCAGTGCATGGACGCTTTGGTCGCCGACCTTAAAGTCACGATGAATATTGCTTAATTCAATCATGAGGGGTTTCAATGACGGCATGGGCACCGGCTTTAACGCCTTCGCGTTCAATAGAGGTCACCACCTGTTCACCGATCCTCAGTCCATCAAGGACTTCGGTATAATTCCAGTTACTGATACCGATTTTTAGCTGTCGTTGTGCAAGCTGACCCTCAATATTTAATACCAGTACTTTGTTATTATCAAACAAGGCCTCAGAAGGAATGCGTAATACCTTTTCTCGACGCTGTAAAATGACTTCAGCATCCGCACTATAACCGGGCAGCATCCTGCTGGTATTTTCAGGGTTTTTAAAATCAACTTCTATTTCAACAGTGCGGGACTGTTTTTCCCGATCCAGAACATAGGCGGCTACCCGGCGCACTACGCCCTCAAATATCTGTCCGGAAAAAGCATCCAGGGAAATTCGGGCCGGCATGCCCGAGCGGATTTGCGGGGCATCGACTTCATCAATAGGGGCGGAGACATAGACACAGGTGTAATCAATTAAATCAATAGCCGGTAAGGTTGCCACACCCACGGGTGACGGAGTGAGAAATTCACCCAGCTCACCATTAAGTTCTGCGACCCGGCCACTAAAGGGGGCTGTTAAGCGGGTACGATCCAGTGCGGCCTGAGCAACATCAATTTTTGACTGACTGACTTTAATCTGGATATTGGCGGCTTCACAGGCGGCCAGTTTTGCCTGAGCTTCACTGCTGGCCTGGTCGACACTTTCTTTGGAAACCATGTTTTTTTTCACTAAAGAGCGTAGCCGACGAGCATCACGTTGGGCTACATCAGCCATAATACAGGCCTGATGTGCCAGTGCCATGGTTCTCTGATATTGATGCTGAGCCAGTTTGAGCTGAGCCAGTAAATCATCATTCCACATTTCCAGCAGCAGTTGCCCGGCTTTGACCCGATCCCCCTTCTTAACCGGCAGACTTACAATCTGACCGCCGATAGAGGGGGAAATACGTGACCGGTGGCAGGCTTTGAGGGTGCCGGCACGGGTATTGGTCACAGTGGAAAGTACTTCACCGGGTGCGACTTTGTGAACTGCAACACTGACTGGATGAGGGCGTTTGATATAGGCAAATAACGCACCGGCAGCAATAATAACAAGCAGGCTGATTAACAGGTGGCGATGTCGTTTTTGCATAAAACGCTTCCAGTAACTATTGTTCTTAATATCAAGCCATTATGACAATAAATATAAGCTAAAGGCAAGTCTGGTTTAAGCGCTGCAGGGTATCCTGACGGTAATATTGTTTAAGCTGTTCATAGACTTCCGGGCAATGCTGACACAGAATTTCCGGTGCAGTAAAAAAATATTCGCTGATAACGGCAAAAAACTCAGCAGGATTGGTGCTGGCATAAGGGTTTATATCGCTGTGTTTAAAATTATCAATCTTCTGATTTAATAATTCATAAGCCCGGCTTAGAGTATCAGTCCATTTTTCTATAGGCATATTGGGGTGTAAAGGCGGCATACCATTGGCTCGACCATTAAGCATGTCCAGTTTGTGGGCGAATTCGTGAACAATGACATTATGACCGGGGATAAGCTGGTAACTTTCATGTTCAAGCTCATCCCAGGACAGTATGAGCGGACCTCGATCCCAGGCTTCTCCACTGAGGCTCTGGTCCTCCTGATGAACCAGACCATTGCTGTCTGTAACATGACGTTTTACCCTGAATGCTCCTGGGTAGATAATGATTTCAACCCAGCCATTGAAGCTGTTAATGCCAAGATTAAGAATCTGCAGGCAGGCCTGAGCTGCAATGGTGATTTTCATTGCCTGGCTAATGTTCAGACTTTTTGTTCCAGTAAAGGTTTTATGGTATAAAAAAAGTGTACAGAGCTGGCGTAAGCGGGCTCGTTCTGTGCTGGACAGATCCTTTAATAAGGGTATTCTGGCTGTAATACTATGCCATTCATTAAATGCAATCGCATATTTTCGTAAAATTCTCTGACGAAGATATTTGGCTATACAATTCATGCTGTTCTATATTCCAGATGGATTAAATCATTCTCAATAATTGTTCTATTACACTTGGAGATCAGACTTTAATCAAGTATAGTTAAGTTATAAGTAATTTTATTTTATAGAAGGGAGATATTATTA
>JALVAL010000365.1 GCA_027011205.1 Gammaproteobacteria bacterium | reverse complement strand
AATAGTAATAATCCCTTTAATTCTGCACATGTATTAAACCAGCTAACGGGCAAAGACGTTATATCTTTTGGCAAAAGCGGTGCCAGTAATATAGAAGGCTGGGTTCAAGAACCCATTGCAAGGTTTCCGTTTATAAAAAGAAACATAGACCATAACATCAGGGAACCTGAGATTATTCTTGCTTATTTTTATGCCGGTAATGATTTACTTGAAAATATTTTACAAACTCGTGAAGAGTTTATTCCTGTATATGGAGAAAACAAATTAAACAACGATCAGGCCTGGAATGATTTTTTTATTAATGCTATTAAAAAAAGAGAACCAGGTCCTTTTTCCAGTATTGATAGTAATACCGGCTGGTTTCCCAGAGCTGTTTTTAAGGTTATAAAAAAAGAGTTTAAAGAAAAAAAAGTGGGTCCGGATCTGGGTGATATTCATATCAGGGTAACTGGAAAGGTAAATAGTGTCTGGGTCAATAACAAACAGGTAAAAATACCGGATGCTTTACAATCTCCTGCGCTTGAACTCTCTAAATCAGAAACTGATCTGGGTTTTATGATAGCCAAACGCTCATTAAAGTATCTCAAAAACCATTTTAAGAATAGTCGAATTGTCGTAGTTTACATTCCATCGGTTATTGAATCTTATGCCAGAGTATCAAAGAAAATCAGTATCTCAAATATTTTTACTAAAATTCCTGGAAAAAGTGTAGAAATACATAGTTCTTCAGAACTTATGCAACGTAGTGATGAAATAGCTGGCAGGCTTAAAGCCATGAGTGAACGTCTTGGACTAACTTTTATAGATACACGCCCGGATATAAGAGCCGCATCAGAAAAACAAATTATCCATGGCCCTATTGACTGGAAACACTTTAACAGGGCAGGCTATACTGCCCTGGCTGAATCCATTTATTCCGGACTGAAAAAACAGCATATATTAACAGATAATAAAAAGACTAAGCCTGATTTAAAAGCGCAATAATATCATTGCCTTCATCAAAAAAACGATATCCCTGTTGCGCTAATAAATCAATACAGGACTGATTGTCCTGTTTTGAAAATACGCTGCATTCATAACGGATAATTTCGGGTTTCAGTTTATTAAAATCGATCATTTTAATAATTTCATAGTCATAGCCTTCGGTATCAATTTGTAAAAAAGATACCTGCTCAACTCCGGTTTGTGAAAACAGTTCATCCAGAGAAATACATTCCACAGATTCTTCAATAATATACTTTTCTATATCCGGCACCTTCCTGGCACCGTCCATTAAATGGCTCTTGTCAAAAGAGGCTATTCCATGACACCAGTCCGGGACATTGGCATCATTTTTTATACGGTAAAGAGGCATGCTCTTTGCCGTTTGATGAATCGCTTTATTGATTTTAATTATCTGAGGCTCTGAGGCATAGTTTTCAGACAGGCGTTCAAACATATCTTTTAAGGGTTCAACAACAATCCCCTTTAAATGATGTCTGATAATAAAGTCATAGGAATCATCTGCCCGTCTTCCATCATTAGCACCAATCTGAACAAAAAAGAAATCTTTATTATCAAGAACGGCTCTGGCAAGAAAGTATTCGATATTAATTTTAATTTGCTTTTTATCGGGATCATTTAAAGCAGGGTTTATTTTTTTTATCTGGTACGAAGACCCCTGCAGTAATTTATTAACTGTTTTTCTTAAACTCATTTTTCACCTGAAATTATTTCCTGCTCATCAATTATGGCTTTTAACTGCTCGGTTGTTACCTGAAAAAACAATTCATTTTGTCGGACGGCTTTACGCAGGAAATCGTCGTTACCCATAACAAATTTCTCACGCCCAATTAGCTTTTCCTGCACTATCTGCCTGAATCTTTTTTTCCTTCCAATGGGCGTCTGTAGATCATGCATCATGGTTAATGCCATTAACTTGTCATTTTGACTATTTTTATTAAGTCGATATGAAACCGGAAATATTGTTGAGTTCGTTTGGTTAAATTCCGGTGCCAGTGAATGCAAACTGCCCGATAAGCCAAAGGGAAACATATCGGTATGATTATAATGGTTGGTATACAGTAAAAATTTCGCTGTCAGCTGATTTTTTTCACATGCCTGTAAACAGGCTATTGTAGCATAGCGATGATCACTATGAGGATCCATGTCCGGATGTGCAGTCATAATCACATCTGGTTTTTCCCGCTCTATAATTTCCTGTAAATCCTGAACCAGATTATTCCAGCTTGCCGCAACAGATTTATCTGTTTTAAGAGCTATCTGATTATAACTGCGAAAATACGCTGGGTCATCAATACCGGCTGTTAAGGAACTGACTTTTTTATCTGGAGACTGATACATGGTTTTTAGGGTTAGACAGAAATAACCCAGTTGCATGACTTTATCTGGTTTTAGGCCTGCCCAGAGCGGCACACTGACACTATCCCACGCCCTTAAACGACCTTTTAAGCGGGAAGCTTCCTGTTTAGAACGGCTAATGGATTCATAGTACTCTGCTTCCACTTCACCTGCAGTAATGGTTGCTATAAAACTATTGTTCTGACTATAAACACCAAAGGCTGCAATCTCTGCATCATCTGCATGAGGAGCAATCAATAATACTTTTTTATTACTTAAATCCGGCCGGGAAAAACCATGTAAAATGGCTCTGGTATTGCTTAATCCACAATAGTAAAAACCCAGTTTGATCTTTTTTTCTGACAGAGCTTCATTAATATGAGAAAGATTAACAAAACGCCGCCCTTTTAGACCCCGTTCAAAAAACTGTGCTTGTACTGCTGATGACGATTCAAGCGTAATAAAGGGATCAAAAATATATCCTGGAAAATGACTGTTTAGCTCAAGTTCCAGCAATAAAGTTTTACCCTTATATTCTTCTTGCCAGTCAATTTCAAAATTTTTCAAATCAATAGTTCGGGAAAAATCAGACTTAAGATTATATTGGTAATCCTGTTTTACATTATAAAAAATATGGTCAGACCATAAAAGTTCATGCAGCAAATAAAACAGAGCGATAAAAAAGATCGCAGACAGGTAGAATGAACTGGCCAGAAGAATGCCTGACATTATTAAAACTACCAGCAATTTATACTGATTTAATCGTTTCTTTTTTTTATTAAATGCACTTTGCTGTTTATAATGCTGCATTTAATACCTGCTTTAAAAAAGGGAACGGTAATTGACGAAATTTCTCCCTGACCACAGAATCCGTAAATTCCTGTTTTAAATGCGCCTGCATTTTTTGTTTCAGGTTCTGTAATGACTGTTCATCCATGTTTCGAATCACAAGCATATGTTTTACCAGTTGTTCCGTATCGCCCCGCTTAAACAATAGTCCGCAATCCTTTACCACCTCCCCTGCTCCGCCTTCCTGAGTTGAAATAACCGGTAACTCTGCTGCCATCGCTTCCAGTAATACCATACCAAAAGGCTCATAATCAGAGGATAAAACAAAACAGTCAAAGGCTTTTAGATAATGAGCAATATGAGGCTTGCTGCTGATAAATACTTTTTCTTCAAGTTTTAATTCTATAACGAGTTGCCTAAGCGGCTGTTCAAGACGTCCCTTGCCGTAAATAATTAATTGGGCATCCGCCTGTTGTTTAACTACGTTGGCAAAGGCTTTTATTAATGTTGCCTGATCTTTATCAGGATGTAATCGCCCTATATTGACATAGTAATAACGATTTTCTTCCAGGAATAATTCTTTTCTGGACTGTGTCCGGCTTAATTGTTGTTTTTGTAAGGCATCCAGATCAATTCGATTATATAAAGTCTGAATCTGTTGTTCTGGAAAATAGCGAAGATAATGGCGCAAATTATCTCTAATCGCATTAGAAACGCCCAGCAGAAACAGTTTGTTTTTATTACGCCAGGCAAAAAAACGACGCGACAGCCGTTTATAATCATCAAAGGCATGATGTACGCCAATCACATTGACAGCCTTAAGATGACAGGCAATAAATACGGATTTATAGCGATGAGCAATAACAAATTCAAACTTATAATTCCGGGCAATTGCTTTAAGCTGTCGAATTTGTTTACGCTTAAGCCCGCGTAAGTCTTTTGAAGTGTTTTCCAGAAAAATCACCTGCTCAGAAGCCACTTCATCAATGACTTTCTGCTGTTTTTTACCCGTTAAAAAAACCGTAATAACCTTAAAATCACTGTCTTTAAAAAGGCTGGCATATTGTCGGGCCACATCACTAAACGGGGCATCATAACCATGACAAAGCTGCAGGATATAGCGGGGCATTTATTTTGTCACCAGTATGTCCTGCATAATTAAATATTGCAGATCCGAACCGTAAAACATATTTAAGGCGTCTTCAGGAGTACATACTACCGGCTCGCCACGGCGATTCAGTGAGGTATTTAATACCACACCATTGCCGGTTAGGACTTCAATTTCTTTGAGTAGAGCATAGTATCTGGGATTAACCGATTCTTTCACCGCATGTGCGCGGGCCGTACCGTCTTCGTGTACCACCTCGGGGACTCGTTCTGCCCAGCCGTCATTGACCTCAAAGGTAAAAGTCATAAACGGTGCCGGGTGATCGGTTTTCAGCATTTTAGGGGCCACGGTGTCCAGCATACTGGGACAAAACGGCCGCCAGCGTTCACGGAATTTAATCTGTTCATTGATCCTGTCCGCCACGCCGGGGATACTGGGGCAGCCCAGAATACTGCGGCCGCCTAAAGCTCTGGGGCCAAATTCCATACGGCCCTGAAACCAGGAGACCGGATTACCGTCAGCCAGAATTCTGGCAATGGTTTTGGGCACTTCATCCAGCTGCTGATATTTTACCGCTTGCTGGTCTCTGGTCTGGTAATTCTCACAGGCTTTAATACACTGCTCATTGGTAAATTCCGGCCCCAGATAAACATGTTCCATTTTTTCCAGTTCTATGCCTCTGGAGGCAATCACATAGGAGGCTGCACCAATGGCGGTTCCGGCATCTGAAGCCGCCGGCTGAACAAACAATTCCTTCACCTCATTCCGTTGTATGATTTTCTGATTGAGTTTAACATTTAAAGCAGCACCCCCGGCAAAGGCAATTTTACCGGTTTCTTTAATAATATCGCCCAGATAATAATCCATCAGTTTGAGAGAAATATCTTCAAACAGTTTCTGCATGGAGGCGGCATAATCCACATAGGGATCATCAATTTCATCCCCCTTTCGTTTTGGACCCAGCCAGTCAATTAAAGCCGGTGAAAAATAATAGCCGATCCCGTTTTCTTTATAGCGGCGCATACCAATGACATTTACCAGCCTGGTATTGACCTTAAAGTCCTTACCGTCAAAAGCTATCAGGCGGGAAAAGTCATACTTATCGGGATCACCATAGGGCGCCATGCCCATAACTTTAAATTCACCGTCAAGCATTTCAAAGCCCAGATATTCGGTAATGGCACCATACACACCGCCCAGAGAGTCGGGATCATAAAATTCTTTAATTTTATGAATTTTGCCGTTTTCCCCATAACCAAAAAAAGTGGTGGCATATTCCCCTTTGCCATCAATCCCCATAATGGCCGTTTTTTCTTTAAAACCACTCAGGTGATAGGCACTACTGGCATGTGACAGATGATGTTCAACGGATTCAAACTCAATAGCTGACCAGTTAATTCCCACTTCTTCACACATGGCTTTGATATAACCGACATAGCGGCGATACCGGCGATTGCCGTTAAACAGAGCATCCAGAGCTCTGTCCGGAGCATACCAGTAGCGTTTGGCATAATGCCATCGGGCCGGGGAAGACAGGTCTATCTGTGCATAGGGAACGGCCACTATATCGATTTGATCGGGTGTAATACCGGCATAATCCAGACAGAAACGGGTCGCAAATAAAGGCATTTTACCCTTGGCATGCTTATCTCTGATAAAACGCTCTTCCTCTGCGGCGGCAACCAGCTTGCCGTCTATAAACAGTGCAGCGGAGGGATCGTGATTCAAAGAACCGGAAAGCCCGAGTGTGATCAATGGCACTAAATATTCCTTATTCCAGGATTGGATATTGATAAAACAGCCATTTTAGCAATTATTTACTCAGGAAGTAATAGCATGGATATTTTTTAGCATATGCTGCAAATCATCCCGCCAGTGTACTGGTGTAATAGAGAAATTCTGCTGCAGTTTCAGGCCATCCAGTTTTGAATTAGCCGGACGCTTAACCGGAGTGGGAAACTCTGATGAAGGAATAGGGTTTAGTTTCATGGTTTTTGTGATTAAACCCAGATTTTGAGCCTGCTGAAAAATTTCTCCGGCAAACTCATACCAGGTAACACCGGGATCACTTTGAAGATGGTAAGTTCCCCAGGGACATTGTACTGAATTAAAGGTTTCTACATCCAGAATATCAAGCAGACACTGACTGATAGCTCTGGCAGAGGTAGGAGCACCAAATTGATCATCGACAATACTGAGTTCGTCACGCTGTGCCGCTAAACGCAGCATGGTTTTAACAAAGTTATTACCCTGTTCTCCAAATACCCAGCTTACTCGCACAATAATATGTTTTGGCCATATTTGCTGAATTTTTTGATCGCCTTCCAGTTTGGAAGCACCGTAAACTCCGGTTGGGTCGGGGGTATCTGCTTCTGTATAGGCACTTGCTTTTTCACCGTCAAAAACATAGTCAGTAGAAATATGTAATAGGGGTATATTCTGTTTTTGACAGGCTTTAGCCAGGTTTTCACTGCCCAGTGAATTAACAGCATACGCCAGCTCCGTTTCCTGCTCTGCTTTATCCACCGCTGTATAGGCGGCTGCATTAATTAATACCTCGGGTTGAATCTTTGCCAGAGTATCCAGCACCTGTCCCACATCGGTAATATCCAGCTCACTGGAGCCAAAACCATAGACCTGGTGCTTTCTGTTGTGAGCCTCTTTAAGCAGCTCGCTGCCCACCTGCCCCTGGGCTCCGGTAATTAATATCTTCATCAGATTCAGTCGTAAAGCTTATTCTGGTAGTTAAACAAATCGGTGGCATCCTGCAGTAACGGCTGATGTTTATCTTTTTCTGATAACAGTAATTGCTCTGAGTCCAGTTGCCAGTCAATCCCCAGTTGCGGATCATTAAACTGAATTCCCCGATCACATTCCGGGGAATAATAGTTGTCAACTTTATAAGAGAATATAGCCGTCTCAGATAACACCACAAAGCCATGAGCAAAGCCTCTTGGAATAAATAGCTGATGCTTATTTTCAGCCGATAATTCCGCCGATACATGCTGACCAAAGCTTGGCGAACCGGTTCGGATGTCCACGGCAATATCCAGCACTTTACCTTCAATCACCCTGACCAGTTTGCTTTGAGCATAAGGCGGTAATTGATAATGTAGCCCCCTGAGAACACCATAACTGGAGCGGGACTCATTATCCTGCACAAAGGTGGTTTTTATACCGGTTTGCTGTTCAAAAGCATCAGCCCTGAAGGTTTCCAGAAAATATCCCCGCTCATCTCCAAACACTTTGGGCTCAATAAGAATAACTTCTGGAATTGCTGTTTTAGTATATTTCATTGGCATTTTTGGAAGTGAGTAATTGGAACCGTTTATCTTTCATCTATTACCTGAAAGATAAACGGCCCGTAGATTTGATTTGCCTATATCATACTGTATTCAGACAGAAAAAGTTACTCATTTCCATTCAAAAATGGGTTCATTAATCCTGATAGATGAGGATATGGTACTAATAGGTACAGAAGAAGCACATGA
>JALVAL010000364.1 GCA_027011205.1 Gammaproteobacteria bacterium | reverse complement strand
CCTTAGCAGAGCCTTCTTTTGTGGCGTCCCATGCCTCACCTGTTGTTTCCTTAGTTGCTTTCCATGCTTTTGAAGAGCCTCTTTTGGTAGCGCCCCATGCTTCTGAAGACATATCTTTTGTCGCATCCCAGACTTCTCTGGAAGTATGTTTAGTCGCATCCCATGTTTTACTGGAAGTATCAGATATGCTGTCGCCCACTTCATTCCAGGTACTTTCCTTCTGGCTATCCTGTTTCTGAATATTCTCAATAGTGTTAGATTCAGATACGGGTTCGGCCTGATGAGTGTCAGAGTCATCTTCTGCGGCAGATAATATAATAGGGTAAAAAAGTAATATAGCGATAATAAACAGGTTTTTCATTGTTCTATTCCATCCTTAAACTTAGAATAATACCCCCTCAAATTTGAGTTATATTTTTTCATAATTCAGGGTAAAAAAACGGAAGTAACAGACAATTTTATGCACTAACATCCCTTTTTTATTATGTAATAATATGAATATCTTCAGCCTGCGGACCCTTATCACCCTGAGTGACCACAAACTCTACCTTCTGTCCTTCATGTAAAGAGCGGTAGCCGCTGCCCTTGATGGATCGAAAATGGACAAAAATATCTTCGCCGGAGGCACGGGTAATAAAACCATAACCTTTATTGGTATCAAACCATTTGACGGTTCCGGGTTCGTGCCTGGCAGAAGTTTTTGAAGCCGATTTCTGGGAAGAGGGTATTTTTTTACTGTGAGCTGTAGAACTGCGGGTGGTAGAAGTAATACTTTGTGCCAGTAAAATTAACACACCGGTCAGCATGCCGCTGATAAAGTAATTAATGAAAGAACGCATGGAAATGGCCTCTTCAAGAGACAGCGCCAGCAGTGCTGCAACCAGTGCAGCAAAAATTATGATCATTATATTTTTGGTATTAAACATGTAAAAACTCATATTGAATAGTCATTTAAAAATATGTAACTCAGCATAACTTGAAATACCTCAGATACGGTAATTCATTCTGAATAGTTACATTGGTATTTTATAAGCCCCTAAAAAGAGCATAATTTTTTATTATCCAGAGTTCAGGGAAATATATCAAGTAGGGCAGGTCGGCTATTCCAGTTTAAATAATCTGACCGGTAGTATAAAACCATCGGTTGTTTATTTTTAAAAACCGGGATTTCTCTTCCAGCCGGAAGGCTTTACCGTTTATTTTATAACGGGCAATAAAATGTACCTCACCACTATCATCCTCTTTATGTCCCATATGCGTTGATTTTATTTTCAGGCCAAGCCACTGGCTGGGAGAATTTTCAGACGGCATGTTTTCAAAATAAAGGTTTTCGGGGCGATGCTCCGGGTGCCAGGTAGTTAGCAGGTACCGGCTATTATGCAGGACATAAGCGCAATAACGTGAACGCATTAACTGCTCTGCCGTTTCGGGCAGAATCAGGGTGTTGTTGTTTAGAAAAGGTCCGCAGCAGCGGGCAAAATCCAGCCCCGACTGGCAGGGGCAGCTGTTATTCTCAGCGTTTTTTTTTGCCATCAGGGCAGGACAGATTCATTATTGAATAAAGAGTTAATGCTTTCACGTTCGCGAACCAGATAATGCTGCGCTTTATCGACCATGACTTCTGCTGCACGAGGGCGGGAATTATAATTAGAACTCATGGTAAATCCATAGGCACCGCAGGAGCGAATGGCTAACAGGTCACTGGCTTTAATCGCCAGCTTACGATCTTTACCCAGAAAATCTCCGGTTTCACAAATAGGGCCAACAATATCATAGCGCTGTAATTCAGTATCTGCAGCGCATTCACTAACAGGAATAATATTTTGCCAGGATTGATACAGTGCCGGACGCATTAAATCATTCATAGCTGCATCCACTATGGCAAAATTCTTAGCTTCCGGATCATCGGATAATTTTAAAAATTCAACCCGAGTGATTAGAATACCGGCATTGCCTGCAATCGCACGACCCGGTTCCAGAATAAGTTTAAGTTTGCGGCCTGATAACATGTCCTTTATTGCCCTTGCATATTTGGAAGGAGATGGAGGCGTTTCATTGTTATAAGAAATACCCAGACCACCACCTAAATCCAGGTGATGTAGTTTAATATCAATTTTACGTAACTCATCCACTAGAATCAGGACTCGTTTTAAGGCGTCAATAAAAGGGGCAATATCCAGCAATTGTGAACCGATATGACAATCCACACCAACAATACGCAGATTCTTCTGTTCAGCAATATACTGGTATACGCTCAGTGCTTTTTCGATAGGAATACCAAATTTATTGGATTTTAAACCCGTAGAGATATAAGGGTGAGTATTGGCATCTACATCCGGATTAACCCGTACTGACACGGGAGCTACAAGACCCATGTCTTCAGCCACACTGTTAATACGCTTGATTTCCGCTTCTGATTCCAGATTGAAACAGTAAATGCCTACTTCCAGAGCTCGTCGAATTTCATCCTTACGTTTACCAACACCGGAAAAAACGATTTTTTCAGGACTTCCGCCTGCTGCCAGCACCCGTTCCAGCTCACCCATAGAAACAATGTCAAAGCCGCTGCCCATACGTGCCAGAAGGTTTAATACAGCCAGGTTAGAATTTGCTTTAACGGCGTAACAAATCAGATGATCCCGGTCAGCCAGTGCCTGCTCAAAGGCCTGCCAGTGACGTTCAAGCGTGGCGCGTGAGTAAATATACAGAGGGGTACCATAACGTTGTGCCAGACTGGCGATATCAATATCCTCAGCCATCAGATGGCCGTCCTGATAGTTAAAATAATCCATGGCTGTTCTTTATTTTGTCTGTTGTGAAGAGATATTTTCTTTAGGCAGGTATAATGGTCCTTTCTGGCCGCATGCTGTCAGCATACTGCCGAAACCAAGAACTGTAATTATTAAATAAAGTGCAAGCTCTGCACGACACCATTTCATTGTATCACCTGTTATTTATCTGGTTGAAACTGACATTATACAGTAAATTAAAGCGGGTTTAACCCTGAGTTTTCTCAATTAAAACAGCTTTCATGATGGATGTGTGATATATAATGCCTATAGCTAGAAAAACAGTTATTATAATCCGTTAATAAATAATCAGTTATTGTGAAATTAAAGTCGTATATTTTTCGCTGGGTGACTTTGGCCACCCTGCTTCCAGCCACCGCACTGGGTCTGTTTGCCAGCTATTATGTGCAGAACCTTTACCATGAGGATGCAAAAAAAAATATTTTACGTTCTCTGGAAAATATATCCGGGGAGATCACCCGTACTTTACAGACTGAACAGAAACTGATTTTAAAGCTGAGAGAATCCAGAGCCATAAAACAGTTTTTACCGGTGCTCAAAGCAGCAAAACAGGCTAAACGCCATCCTCAGTATGATTCTAAACTTTTTACTTTAAGCCAGTTTTTACAGCAGTACCAATCCGTTATCTCAATGTTTGATACCTTTCGCATACTGGACATGCGGGGTAATACCCTTTTAAAAGTGCGTTCCGGGCATGAAAGCATTACCAGTTATGAAGGTTTTGATCCATATCCCATTATGGACAAGGAAATTATAATGCCGGAACATAGCAAGCATCTGTCAGAATTGCCAGCCAGCAATGTCAGCTTTATGGAATTACCCCAGACCCGTGATGAAATGGGTACAGAAAACAATATTGTGATCCCGGATGGTATTGTACCGTTGCTTTATAATGATCAGCGGGTAGGTTATCTGGCGGTAACTATCAGTGGTACTAATATTGATCAGTTACTGGAACTGGCTGCCCGACTCTATAATGGCCAGTTACTGATAGCAGAAATTGATGAAGAAAACGGGGAGCGCAATGGACAGATCCTGTATGATGATAAAACTCTATTGCGTTTTGCCCACCTGAAATCGACCATTGAAAATATTCAGACCATTGAAAACGGGCAGTTATGGGATGCATTTTTAGAATCACCTTTCGGTTTAGTTGCGAACAACAACGATAAATCGCATTATTACTATATTGAATATTTCCCCTACCCGGATTCATTAACGTCCTGGATAATTGCCAGTGAGGTTTATGATGAAGCTTACACCAAACCCTTTGAAAGAATTCGTGCCGGGATCTGGGTGCTGGCCAGTATTGCTGCATTCAGTAGTCTGTTTCTGGCTCATTTTGCTTCCAGAGCCATTTCTACCCCGATAATGCACCTGGCAAAAAATTTGAAAAGCTATGCTGATGGCAATAAGCCCGAACCGGTAAAAAGTGCTATTGATGAAATGCAGCAATTGTCAGAATCATTTATATATATGGCACAGAAACTGGAGCAGGAGCAGCAGGAGCGCCAGAAGGCAGAAAAAATGATGCTCCAGAGTGCGAAACTGGCCAGTCTGGGACAGATGGCAGCAGGTATAGGACATGAAATTAATAATCCACTTAATAATATTCGTTCTCTGTCTCGGCTGATTAAGCGGGATCTGGGTAACTCTGAGGCAGATCAGTCTGAGAAGTATTTAAGCAATATGCGTGAAGATATTACTTCACTGGATGAAGAAGTAATTCGTGCATCAGAGATTGTTCAGGGCGTGTTGAGTTTTGCCAGACAGATCCCGGAAAAGGAATTTACTTCAATTAATATGGCTGATTTACTGAAAAATACCGAAGCACTGGTAAAACAGGAAGCCCGGCGAGCTCAGGTCGAACTGCATGGCGTTGCTGCCATTGAAGCCGGTGAATCTGTTATGATTACAGGCGATCCAGGTAAATTACAGCAGGCGCTGGTTAATGTACTATTAAATGCAATTCAGGCCAGTGCCGATTCTGAGTGTATACCGAGACGTATTGAACTGACCATAAATGCAGATAAACAGGCCATGCTGTTAAGGATCCGTGATTATGGTCCTGGAATTGATGAAGCGGTGATAGGCAAGATTTTTGATCCGTTTTTTACTACTAAAAACGTAGGCAAAGGCACTGGACTGGGTTTGTCAATTGCTCTGGGAATTATCCAGAACCATCAAGGCGAATTAAGTATTGAAAATGCTGTAGGCGGGGGGGCAATAGTGAGTATTAGATTGAGAAGAGCAGCGTTCAGAAAGAGCCGAAGCGGAAGAGCGTACACTTAACTTATTGTAAAATAATTGATTATTTTTCTTGACTGAGGTTCTGAAGATTTTAAAATCTTTTGTTTAACGCTGAAAAAACTATAACAATGAAACAAAAATTAATATTAATTGATGATGAGCCTAAAGCCGGGCGCTTAATGGAGCGTTATCTTGAAGATGTGTATGAGTGTCATATTTTTCAGGATCCGCTGCAGGCTATGGAATATTTCAAACAGCATGGGGCAGATCTGGTCATTACTGATATGCAAATGCCCAATCTAACGGGAGCTGAAGTTCTGGCGCAGATCAGGGAGCTGGATAAGCAGATCCCGGTAATAGTAATAACTGCTTATTCCAATGTTGATAATGCCATTGAAGTACTGCGGCTTGGGGCTACGGATTTTGTTAAAAAACCCTTTGATATCGAAGAACTGGAAATTATTATTGATAAAGCTTTGAATGTTTCTCAAATCAAGGCTGAAAACCAGCGTTTAAAACAACGCCTCAAGGCTCAGCAGGAACAGGATGAGCGTTATAAAATGATAGGAACCGGCGGTAATATGCAGAAAGTGTACGATATTATCGCTAAAATTGCTGATATTCGCTGTAACGTCATTATTGAAGGCGAATCAGGTACCGGTAAGGAACTGGTGGCACGAGCCATTCATTTTCAGAGTAAATCTGCGCAAAAACCTTTTATTGTGATTGATTGTGGTGCTTTAACAGACAGTTTATTACAAAGTGAATTATTTGGTTATGAAAAAGGAGCTTTTACCGGCGCTAATAAACAGAAAAAAGGTTTACTGGAAACGGCATCAGGCGGTACCCTGTTTCTGGATGAAATCTGTAATATTTCTGATAATATGCAGACTAAACTTTTACGTGTGGTGCAGGAGCAGCAGATCACCCGGGTAGGTGGTCTGGAAGCTATTGATATCGATGTCCGTTTTGTAGTGGCCACTAATCAACCCATGGATAAAATGGTGCAGGAAGGCCGCTTTCGGCACGACCTGTATCATCGTCTGAATGTGATCAATATTCAGGTGCCTCCGCTGCGTTCCAGGCTGGAAGATATTCCCTTGTTAACCGAGGCACTGGTGCAGCGTTTTGCCAATAAATATCATCGAAATATTAACGGCTTTGAGCCTCACTCCAGTCAGTTATTAATGACTTATAACTGGCCGGGTAATGTACGTGAATTAAGTAATATTATTGAACGTGCTGTCGCTTTATCAGACACTGAAACGCTGCATCTGGAGGAGATACCGGTTTCAGCCAGTGCACCGGGACAGAACAGCAGTGATCAGATTGATGCGGATCAGCCCTCGCTGTCAGAACTGGAAAAGCGTTATATTCTGAAATTACTTAATGCCAATAATGACAATCGGGAACAAACAGCTGCTATTCTGGGGATTAATAAATCCACATTATGGCGTAAGCTAAAAGATTATCAGGTGTAAACAGGGACATTAACAATAGTGCATCTCAGTCCATTTCATATAGATACCTCTCAGGTTGAAACGCTCACCTCCAGGCAAATGGAAACGGTCAGGCTGCGGATTGCTCAGAATTTTGGTGCCCGTGCTGAATATTCGCCTCTGGTGTATGTCATGTTGCTCTGCACTCTGTATATCGGACTTCCTGAAGCACGTGTTTATATCAGGGACTACTGGGCATTGGTGTTGGCATTATTTCTGGTCAGTTTTATGCGCGTCAGTCTGGCAAAAAAACTGTCTGTTGCCGATAAACAAAGTTATATAAGCTATTTGAACAGTTATTATCTGCTGACTCTTTCCGGCGGCCTGTTATGGGGGATATTGATTGCCCAGATGATCTGGATGGATAAAGTGGAAAGTTTCAGCTATCTGTTGCTGGTTCTTTTTACTGCTACAACAGCGGGTGCACAGGCCACTCTGGCCTCTTATTATAAGGTGGTGGTACAGTTTATTGCACTTAAATGGCTGCCTATTTTTGTAGTATTTATTATGCTGGGTCTGGCAGAAATACAATACGCTTTTCTGTTTCTGTCACTGGCTCTGTTTCTGCTGGTTTTTGTGGTGTTTCAGTCACGCCGGATCTCAATGGATTTTCAGACCATAGTAATACAGCAGGTACAGCTGGAGGGACGCACTAATGAGCTGTATCAGGCATTGCATACAATTGAACAGCAACAGACAGAAGTGCGTCAGCATAGAGATCATTTGCAGGAACTGGTGGATGAAAAAACTGCCGATTTGAATCGGGCAAAGATACGTGCTGAAGAAGCTGATATTGCTAAAAGTGAATTCCTGGCCAATATGTCTCATGAATTAAGAACACCATTACATTCTATCCTGAGTTTCAGTCAGTTTGGCATGGAGCGTCTGGGAAAGGTAGATAATGAAAAAATTCGTGATTATCTTGAAAAAATTCATTACTCCGGGGAAATTCAGTTAAGTCTGGTCAATAATTTGCTGGATCTGGCGCGTCTGGAATCCAGTATGGAGGAGTTGCATTTTAAAGCATACAATTTATATCAGCTGATTAAAAATGTCGTGGCAGAAGTAAGCAGCCTGTATGAGGATAAAAGTATCAGAGTCAGTGTGATTGCTGAGCAGGAGGAGCTGGATGTTTTGTGTGATAACATAAAAATAATGCAGCTGGTCAGAAACCTGT